>JBBSRY010000094.1:0-7404 GCA_038242595.1 Mycobacteriales bacterium | reverse complement strand
CCGGGTGCCGTTCCGCGGAATCGTCGAACAATGGCAGCCGGGCTTCGCCGACTGAACAGTGATGAGTGATGGAGCAACCGTGCCGGCTGCCGGCTGCCCCATCCATCACCAGTACTCTTGATCCAGTTTCGCCTCGATGGCACGCAGATTGGATCGCGTGCACGCGAGGCAAATCCACACCTGCCCACGCCCTCGGTCGATCTCTAGGACCCAGGTGAGCTGCGGTTCCTCGGCGACTTGTCCGCAATGGGAACAGGTGATGGTGGCCATGACTCCACCCTAGATCCGTGCTACCCAGATCCCAGCAACGGTTTTGTCTCCGGTCACCACGGCGCCGGCGTGATGGCCGCTGCGCACCAAGCAGTGTCGTGCTGGTTCAGCGCGGAAACAGACGGTTGCGCAGTGAACGACGATTCATCTTTGAGGATCGCGGGTCGGCCTGTTGGCGACGCGCAAGACGATATTGTTCGGCAGCACTTTGGAATTCACGCATTCGATCCCGCGCGAGGTCTTCATTCATCAACATCCTCTTCAGGCTCCTGTGGTTTCGGCACTCGATATGCCGGTGAAAGTGCAAGTTGGGTAGTGATTCTTGGATTCGAACATCGGATGTGAAGCCCGGGGTAGCTGATTTTTCCCAGATCGGCGTCGCTGATCGAGATACCTTAGTTACCAAGATGTATCCAGTGATCCGGCCAAATGCCGGCCTCACGCGGCTACCTTGCGAGGCCGACCACGCGGACGCTTGCGAGCGATAACGACGCCGTGCTCGAAGATCTCGCCGCCCCAGACACCCCATGGCTCCTGACGCTCCATGGCGCTGGCCAGGCAGGCCACCCGGGCCGGGCAACCGCCACAAAGAATCTTAGCCCGCTCCAGGTCAGTCGGACGCTCTGCAAAGAACAGATCGGGATCACCGACATGGCACGGCAAGTCGTCGGAAAATATCGGGTCATCGATCTCGCTCATGAGTAGGTTCAACATCAGCTGATCACCTCCAAGGTGGATAGTCGTGTGTCCGGGCCGAGCGGTCCGCACACCAAATCTGGGTGGGAAGCCGGTTGGGGACACACAACGACCGCGGTAGCCCTGAGGGCTGATCCGCGGCCGGAGGTGAGCTGAGGGTGCTCTTAGACGAGCAACTCTCCCCGGAACCGACGGGTGCAGAAATTGGCATTCTTCTGCTGGCGCGTAACGCCAAAGAATGCCAAGACTCCATGCGGAGTCATCTCCGCAACGCTTGGGGCCTGCGCAATGCCGATGGTGGTGAAGATGTTCATTGCGGATCCTCCAATCGTGGCGGCCGCTCCCGTCGAGGAGAGGCGTGGTGGTGGCCGAAGATTTCTGTTGGCTCGTGAAGGAGACTATGGCGGCGATCCGAGTGCGCGCAACTCATTTATGAAAGTTTCTTCAATTTCTCTTGGCGTTATCTCATCAAACACCGACCCGCGGACCACTGGAAACATTGACACCACACGAGAAGACCTACTGGGTAGCCACTTTCATACCCGAACGCTTAATACTCCTGATCACCAACGCGAGCACGTCGGCGCCGAAAGAATCCAGCTTCACCCGCCCAATACCAGGAATCGACAGTAGCGCTGCGTCATCGACCGGGCAGCGTTCGGCGATGGCCAACAGCGTCGCATCGGTGAAAATGACATACGGCGGTACCGACTTTTCACTGGCAAGGGTGCGACGCCACGCCTTCAACTCGTCCATCAGTTCTGGATCGGCGGTGGACGGACACTTGGCGCAGCGACCGGTTTTGATTTCTACCGGGGTGGCCAATGGACCACCGCAGAACCGGCACCGGCCAGGTGCGGTGCGCCCGCCAAACTTATTGGTCGGTGGTGCATCCGGCGCCAGCCCGGCCAGAAAACGGCTGCGTCGACGCGTCTTACGGCCGCCCTCGGATCGGGACAGTCCCCAGGAGAAGAACAGTTGCTGTTTGGCCCGAGTGACGCCCACGTAGAAAAGTCGACGTTCCTCCTCGACCTCGTCGGGGGTCTCGGCATGCTGGATCGGCATCGTTCCATCGGTCAGCCCGACCAAAAAGACGGCTTCCCATTCCAGACCCTTGGCCGCGTGCAGCGAAGCAAGCGTGACACCCTCGACGGTCGGTGCGTGCTGGGCCAGCGCCCGTTGGTTCAATTCGGCCACCAGGCTCGCCAGCGTGGCGAACGGATCCGCGTCGGCCAACGACTCCGCGACGCTGACGATGGCCACCAGTGCATCCCATTTGTCGCGCAGGGCACCCGGCGCGGGGGCGGTATCGGACAGTCCGAGTTCGGCCAGTACGTGCTTGGTCTGCGGAACCAGCACCGATTGCTGCGCAGCGGCCTCGGAGTTACCGTCCGGTTCACCATCGCCCTCCTGTGCGCGAGCGTTCTGGCGTTCGGCGGCAATTCGCAAGGCGTTCATTGCCTGCCGGACTTCGGCACGCTGGAAGAAGCGTTCACCGCCCCGGATCAGATACGGCACACCGGCGGTGGCCATGGCCTGTTCGAAGTTTTCCGATTGCGCGTTGATCCGGTACAGCACCGCAATTTCCGACGCCGGCATCCCGCCGGCGATCAGTGCTTGGCAACGTTCGGCCACCAGTCGCGCTTCTGTTGCTTCATCGGGGTGCTCGGAGTAGACCGGCTCCGGACCATCCGGCAGCACCGGCCGCAATCGCAGGCGCAGCCGGGCCGAGGCCCCGGTAGCGCCGGCGATCACCCGGTTCGCCAGGCTGACCACCTGCGGAGTGGAGCGATAGTCGCGTTCCAACCGAATGACACTGGCGCTGGGGTACTTCTGCTCAAAATTCAACAGGTACTTGGGCGAGGCCCCCGCGAAGGAGTAGATGGTCTGATTGGCATCGCCGACCACGGTTACCTGATCGCGGCCGCCCAGCCAGGTGTCCAGCACTCGCTGCTGCAGCGGGGTCACGTCCTGATACTCATCCACCACAAAACATCGATAGCGGGCCCGGAACTCTCTGGCAACTGCGTCGTCGGCATCCAGCGCCGCGCAGGTGTTGAGCAGGATGTCATCGAAATCGAGTTGACCGGCCGCGTCCTTTGCCTGCTCGTAGGCAGCAAACACCTTGCCGATGACGGCAGCATCGAGCGGAGTATCGCGTTTGGCCTTGGCCACGCCGGTGGCGTAGGTGCCGGGGCTGAGCAGGGTTGCCTTGGCCCATTCGATCTCGCTGGCCAGATCCCGCAGGGTTGCCACATCCGAGCCGGTACCCACGCGCCGCGATGCCGCCGCCACCAGTCGCAGTTTTTGCTCCACCACCGGCCGCACCGGTTCACCGCTGACCTTCGGCCAGAAATATCTCAACTGACGAAGGGCCGCGGCGTGAAATGTGCGGGCCTGCACTCCCGGTACCCCGAGATCGCGCAGCCGCACCCGCAATTCACCGGCCGCTCTGGTGGTGAAGGTGACTGCCAGCACCTCCTCGACCGGGTGTGCTCCGGAGGACACCAGATGTGCGATGCGATGAGTGATCGTCCTGGTCTTACCGGTGCCTGCACCAGCGAGTACACAAACCGGTCCGGACGGCGCCAGCACGGCAGCGCGCTGCTCGTCGTCCAGTCCGGCAAGCGGGTCGATCCTCATTCCCCTATGCTCGCACACCTGTACGACAGAGGCGAACAGCCATCCACAACCCCGCTCGGTCGAGTCACGATCAGCCGGCGGCCCAGCCCTCGACAAGCTGCCGAGCGATGGATACCCCGGACGGCAATACCAGGCCGGGTACGCCGCCGCCTTCGGTCAGGATTCGTCGGACATCCTCGCGGCTGACCCAGCGGGCTTCTTCGATCTCACCCTGGCGTGGAAAGAGTTCGGCACCGGGTTCGGCCTTCGCAGCAAATCCCATCATCAGGGACCGGGGGAACGGCCACGGTTGTGAACCCAGATAGGTGACATCGGTGACGGCCACCCCGATCTCCTCCCCCACTTCTCGGACCACGGTGGATTCCAGTGATTCACCGGCCTCGGTAAATCCGGCCAGAATGGAGAACCGCTCAGCGGGCCAGATAGGTTGCCGCGCAAGCACACAGTGGTCCGCACCGTCGTGAACCAGCATGATGACGGCCGGATCGGTGCGCGGAAACTCCATATGACCCTGCGAGCAGGTGCGGGTCCACCCGGCCGTGGACGGCTCATTCGCGTTGCCGCAGCGAGGGCAGAATAGAGCCATGGCATGCCAGGTGAGCACCGCAACCGCGGAAGTCAGCAAGCCCGCTTCGGTGTCATCCAGGATGCCGCCGTACTGCCGTAGTCCCCCGCCGGTGTGTCCCCAACCATCGCTGGTTTCGTGAGTCTGCTCCGGCACCTCACCGGGTATCGCCCAATGATCGATACCGTCCACGGCGCCGAGCAGTACCGCATTGCCCGGAACCACAGCGCCATAATCGGTCGAGTTATCCAATCGCAGTCGCACTTGTGATCCGTTGGTATCAGCGGCGACTCGACCATCCTTGTCCACCACCAGGATTTTGGCGGTCGGCCACCCCGCCGCCAGGCGCTCCGGTGCTCGCAGATCCTCCGATCGGTCGGCGGTACCGCGTGAGAGCGTCGGGGTGAGTTGTCGGTGTAGCCAGTCCATGCTGCCGCTCAGCGCTGCCGCCGCCAGATCGGGCAACGCAATCTCGCCCAAACCTTCGTCACCGGGATTTTCTCCGACCGGGCTGTATCGACTACTCATCGCGGAGGTCGACCTGACCGATGGTCGCCAGTGCGGCGCCGATGACCGATAGGTCACCGACCACCACCCCCATGAAAGCGGCTGGGGAGAAGATCACTTTGGCCATGTTGTGCACCTCGTCGGCGGTAACCTTGGACAGCCGCGCCGGGTGGGCGTTGAGCCACTGCACGTCCAGGCCGCTGCCGGCCAAAGCGGAAAGCATCGAGGCGTAGCCGGACGAGGTGGCCAGCGAGGTGGCCAGGGTACCGAGTGCATAACTGCGCGCCGATTCGATTTCAGCCGATGTCGGCGCTACCAACGCAATTCGACCCAGTTCATACTTTGTTTCCCAGAGGGCGGCAGCCGTGGACTCGGTGTTGGTGTCGAACGCGATGGACAACGCTGCGGCCCCCGGCCAGAACTCCACCGAGGACCGGGCACTGTAGGTGTATCCCTTGTCCTCTCTGATGTTCTCCACCAGCCTGGAGGAGAAATATCCGCCATAGATCAGATTGGCGATCTGCTGCGCAGCGTACCCATCGTGGGTGCGACCGACTGCCGGTGCGGACAACCGAATCTGGGACTGCACGGCGCCGGCTCGATCAAAGGCGGCCAGCGCTGCCCCCTCAACAACCGGCGGGGTGGGCATTGCTCTGGCCGCCCGATCCGATTGCCACGGTGCCAATGCTGCGGCCACTGCCTTCAGTGCGGCAGCCGGTGAGAGGTCACCCACCAGAACCAGTGTCGATCCACGAGGTACCACGGCGCGTCGATGCAACGCCTTGACCGCAGCCGCAGTCACTGCAGCTACATCGGTGGCGTCCGGCATGTCCCAGGCCGCCGGGTGGTCGCCGAATCGAAGTTCCTGGAGGTGACGATGCGCGATCACCGATGGTTGCGAGGCCGCGATGCTCAGGTGCTCGACCAGTCGATCACGCTCTCCCTCAACATCTCTGGTTCGGTAAGACGCGCCGGTCAGCGAATCGGCGAGTACTGCCAGCAGGACGTTCAACCCGGTGGACAGCACCGAACCGTGGAACAGCAACCGCTGCGCATCCACCGCTGCTTCCAGATGCCCGCCGACGGTGGCCAACTCGATGTCAACCTGCTCGCGGTCCCGCGTCTTGGTCCCCAGCATCACCGTGGAGGCAAGCACCTCGGCCCTGGCTGCGTGGGTGGCCGGCGAAACATTGCCGCCACCAAAGGGTATCCGCAACCGCATCTCGATCAGCGGGGTGCCGGTTCGACGCACGGCCAGGACCTGCAGGCCGTTGTCCAGTACGAGTTCGATGACTTTGGGAGCACGCTTTTTGACCGGCTCGGTCAGCTCCGGAATGGGTCGTGGACCGAGTGTGGTGGTGCCGATCTGCGCTGCGGTACGAGCAACTATTTTGCGAGCGCGGGCCATCAGCGCTGTCCTTCCGGGTTGATGCGAAGAATGGCGCGCCGTTGTGGGTCCAGTGCTGTGGCAGCGGCGGCGATCTCGGCCGGGGTGATGGTGGCGATGATGCCGGGAATTTCACTGAGCAATTCGGCTCGACCGTGCAATAGCTCCAGCGAACCCAGGGAACGGGTCCGGGCGGCAATGCCATCATTCTCGCGGTAGAGACCGGAGGTGAAACGAGCTGCGGCCCGCACGCACTCCCCGTCGCTGGGGCCGGTCTCGGCCAACAGCGCGATCTGCTCGTCCGCGGCCGCGATCACCTCGGCGGCCGTTACCTCGTTGGGATGGATAGCGCCCAGCACAAATACGTCCGGGTCTCGGGCGTCCAGTGGCCCACCCATCAGACCGGGGCCGGCCCAGATTTCGGTGGCCAGTTCGGCTTTGGCAACGACGGCCGATTGAAGCCGTGACGCCTCACCCTCGGAGAGGATGGAGCCCAGCAGCACATACGCCAAATAGCCTCGCAGGTCGGCCACCGGGTCCGGCAGTCGCCATCCGACGGCGAAGGCAGGTACCGGTGCCAACGGATCGGTGCGGTCCTGTTCTCGTACGCCGTCCGGCCAGGGCTCGGCAAAGGATGGTCGCACCGGCCCCGGCCGGAAGGGCACATCGGCAAAGTGCTTGTGCACCAAGTCGGTGACCGTATCCACATCGAATTCACCGCACACGGTCAGGACCGCATTTGCTGGTGTGTAGTACTTCTCGAAGAAGTCAGCGCAATCTTCCAAGGTGGCAGCCCGTAGATCTTCGAAGGCGCCGTACCCGTCGTGGGCGTTGGCGAAGGTATCGAAAAGCACTGGCGGCAGGTAGATCCAGGGGAATCCGCCGTACGGTCGGCTGAGCACATTCAGCCGAATTTCCTCGCTGACCACGTCCACCTGGTTGGCCAGGTTTTCGGCAGTAATTTTGGGGGCGCGCATCCGATCGGCTTCCAGGAACAACCCACGCTCCACCGCTGTGGCCGGCAGCACCTGAAAGTAATCGGTGTAGTCGGTGTGCGTCGATCCGTTGAAGACTCCACCGGATGACTGCACCAGCCGGAAGTGCTCGAGTTTGGGCAAAGATTCGCTGCCCTGAAACATCAAATGTTCGAACAGATGGGCAAAACCGGTCCGCCCGGCAGGTTCGGAGCGGAATCCGACGTCGTAGTGCACCGCCACTCCCACCACACCGGCCGCCAGATCCGGGGCCAGCACCACGCGAAGCCCGTTGGGCAACGTCAATCGGGTGATGGGGTAGTCGGCCTGCGGAATCCGCGGCGTGTTTGTTGTTTTATTTG
>JBBSRY010000093.1:0-7427 GCA_038242595.1 Mycobacteriales bacterium | reverse complement strand
CGGCGACCCGGGCCGACCTACCGTCCATAGTCTCGGTGTTTCTGCGGTGCTGGCGGCTGTCGTACGCCGACCTGCTCAGCGAGGAAGCAATCGCTTTTTACAACGAGGAATCGGCCGGGCAGTTGTGGGCGGGTCTGCTGAATCGTGTCGGCTCTGATGAAACCATCGTGGTGGCAGGTTCGGATTTCGCTCGTCAGGTCGCAGCGGTGGGCCGTTTTGATCGCGGTGGCTACCTGGCCAGTCTTTACGTTGACCCTGACGCGCAGGGAGCGGGCTTGGGCCGGCTGTTACTTCAGTATGCCGAGATATCCTGGTCTGCAATGAATGTCGGGTTCGGCAGACTGTGGGTCTTCGAGGGGAACCATGCGGCGCGGTCATTCTACGAACGCTGCGGCTACCAGCCGTCGGGCCTGACCCGTACTGAGGCCAACTACCTGGAACCAGAAATTCAGATGATAAAGCCTCTGGTCGGATGAACCGTCGTAGTACGGCGCTCACGGTCAGCTTCATCGGCCTGGGGGCCAGTGGCGCGACGATACCGGCGCTGCTGCCGGTGCTGGCAGCGAAATGGGCGATCAGCCCGGCCCTGGTGAGCCCACTGTTGTCGGTGCTATTCCTGGGGTTGGCATTGAGTGTGGTTTCGGCTGCTCTCCTCGGTGGCCGGCTCAGTTCGCTGACCATGTTGGTCGGTGGTGAATTCTTGCAGGCCACTGGCCTGGTAATACTGGTCATTGTCGGGACCGCTACGGATGGCAGGGTTGGTGGCCGGATTGCTGCCCTGGTCCTGGGCGTGGGATTTGGGCTGACCGAGGTCTGCGCCGTGCGGCTGGCCAGGTCGCACGTGGGCATGCTGAGCGGTCTGACCGGGATCTTGGCGGTCACCTCGGCGGCGGCGCCGGTGCTGATCGGAGTGGCAGCCGGATTCGGCCGGTGGCAGGAAGCAGTTCTGGGGGCTGCCGCATTGCATGTGCTTGGAGCAGTTCTGCTGCTGAGTGTGTGGGGTAGGCGCGGTGGTTCCGATGCCCCAGCGAAACAGGCTACCGCGCCGGGGGAGTGGCGCTCGCTGAGACCGCGGCGTGAGCATCTGGCGTTCTTCGCCTATGTCGGCGCGGAGACCACTTTGGCCGCGTGGTTCGGTACCGCTGCCATGTTGGCCTTCGATCTGTCCGTCGGACAAGCCGCAGCCGCGACGTCAGGGTTTTGGTTGTGCCTGGCTGCGGGTCGCTTCGCTGCTGTGCCAATCCTGAGAAATCATTCCGCGGCAGCGGTTCTGCGCATCTGCGTCATCATCGCGACCTCTTTCCTGGCGATAGCGTGGATAGTCGGCGCGTTGTGGTCGACTGGCCTCGGATTGCTGATCCCGATGCTGCTGGGGCTGGTGCTGCTGGGGCCGATCTACGGCTTGCTGGCTGCAGTTTCCCCGCAGGCCGTCACTGATCGCGGGATGGCGGGTCTGATAGCGGCCGGGGCCGTCGGTGGCTCGGCTATCTCCGCTATCAGTTCCTGGGTCGTCGGTGAATCTTCGGTTGTTGGTGCTTCGGCGGTTGCCCGGGCGGTCGGGGTGGCTGCCATAGCAATACTGTTGGCGGCGTTGGTGATCAGCCGTCCACCCACGACTGGCCGGCATTTTTCAGAGCCCCGGTCCCGGACGTGATGCCGGCCACGATTGCGGCGAGCTCGACAATGTTTGACGGTGCTACGGCCAACGTCAGCACTGCTTGTTCGGCGTATCGGACGCCGTCCACAATGACCCCTCGATTTCGGAGTTCGGCCTCGACGCGGCCGGCTGTGGCATGTTCGATCTCCAATTCGAACAGGTTCAGACGGCTCCGACGCACTGATTTCGCCAACTCGACGGCCGCTGCGACGGCATCGGAATAGGCGCGGACCAAGCCGCCGGCACCGAGTAACGTGCCACCGAAATAACGGGCCACCACGGCAGTCAAATCGTGTAACTCGTTGCCGCGCAGAACATCCAACATGGGCATGCCGGCAGTGCCGGCGGGTTCTCCATCATCGTTGGCTCTTTCGATGATGTTGCCCTCTCCGATAGCGGCGGGGCCGAGAATGAAAGCAGAACAATGGTGTCGGGCTGCATGATGGCTATGACGCTGCTGGTCCACGACCGCGCGGGCGGCCAATTCGGAATCCACCGGGTGGATCAACGAGAAGAAGCGGGAGCGCTTGACCTCGATTTCAGCCGAAACCGGGCCGGCGATCGTCAGATACGAATCCGGGTCAGTCATCGATGCTGTTGTGCCGGACGCCGGCGCGGGCTGCTTCGGTTTCGGACTCGCTCTCACCAACGGCAGCTCCGCCACTGGTCGTTTCGCCACTCGTAGTTCCGCCACTGGCAACTCCACTGCCGGTCGTTCCGCCACCGGTCGTTCCGCCAAGTCGAGCGGCGTCATCGTGTTGTGGGTCTCCTGGCGCACCATTTCGGAACTTCTGCAAGATCGGAACCCAACGTTTTGGCAGGAGGTGCTGCGAGCGCAAAACCTTGTCCCACAATGCGTTGCGATCCTCAGGCGAAAGTGCCGACCGTCGACCGTTCATCGCATGGCTGACATCCTGCACGCTGATCCCGGCCGGATCCACATCGGAGAGAACCAACTGGTCGGTCATGCTGACCCTGCCGGGTTGCAACACGCGAAGGTAAAAGCCGGTGCGAAGCGAATCCTCCACCCGCACTGCCAAGTCCTTGATTTCGTACCGTGCGGCGATCTTGTAGCACGGCCGCCGGGGCTGGCTGACTTGGACTGTGGCGCCGCCCCAGCGGAAGATATCGCCGAGGCAGACCTCCGATTCAACAAGACCCTGGGTGGTGAGGTTCTCGCCAAACGCGGGGATTTCCAGCGTGATGCCCAGTTCTGCTTCCCAGAGGCGATAGTGCTCGAAAGGATAAACACAGACCGCTTTCTCCGGGCCACCGTGAAAAACCAGGTCAGCCTGCTGATCGCCATCAAGGCCGGTGGGGCCCAGTTCAAGCACAACTTCGGTAGGTGTTTTCCGGAATCCGGATGGCACCTCCCTTTCACCATGGATGAGGGTCCCTACTTGACCTACCGAGAGCGCGAGGATCGTGCCGCGCAGGCCGGTGCTAGCGCGCGCTCGGGACATGTTCCTGGGTCCAAGCAAATACTTCGTTCAGGAATTTTTCGCGGACTGCCGGCGCGGAAAGGACCAGGTCGTGCAACCCGCCGGTGATCGTCACCAGCGTGACATCGCGTCCCAAACCAGGAGCGCCCTTGGCCATGTGAGCCACATTCAACACGCAATCGGCCTGCGTCAGGTCCGGACTGGCCCGTCGATGGTCACCACTTGAAGCAGAGGTACAGACCAGGATGGGTACATCGATCTGCAGCCCTTTGTTGAGAGTCGCGTGCCCCTGACGAATGGTCCGCAGCCAGCCGGCTCGGACCGGAAAACCGTTGAACGGCTTCCAGGTCAGATCAAAATCCCATTCACCGGTGCCGTCTTTGTGGATCGACTTCGCATAGTGGTCCGGAAGTTTGGTCATCACAGCCTTGGGAGCCACCCGTCCGATGCCACTGACCACCCTGGTCAGAATGGTCTGCTCGAAGCGGCTCCCGTTCAAGTCGAACCACGGACTGTTCAACACCAGGGCATCGACCAGGTGTTGGCCGCGATGACGATCGGCCCATAGCGACGCGATCAGACCACCGGTCGAGTGGCCCATCAGGACAACGGTGTCGTGGCCCTCCGAACGGATGATTCGGAGCGCCTCGTCGATCTCTTCGTCGTACACCGCGATGTCGGTGACGAAATTCGGCGTTTGGTGTGGTCGCAAGGATCGCCCATATTTACGTAAGTCCAGCGCGTAGAAATCGTATCCGTGTACTGCCCAGGCATCACCGAGATGGGTCTGGAAGAAATAGTCGATGTAGCCATGTAGGTACAGCACCGCACGCTTGGAACGCCCGGCTCCGACCTGCGCCGTGCGTCGCACCAACGTGGCCACCACTGGACCTTCTCGGTCCGGTTTGAGGCGGATCGTTTGCGCCGTCCACCCCGCACCCAGCACATCATCGGCATGCCTGGCCGGATCGTCGACCGACGCAACAGCCGACTGGGCCGGTTGAGTGGGGGTCGGTACGTTCGGCGGGGTCATAGTCCGATACTAGAGGAGCCGATTGGCCTCCTGTTTCCTTGCGAATTGCCCTGCCTGGGATAGCAGAGCGTGATGAACGCACCCAGTCCGGCCAGCCCGTCGGGGGATGTTGGAAGGAAGTCGGTCAGTGCCTCGGATCGGATGATGATGGCCCGCCACTGCCCACGTGAAACTGCCACATTGAGGCGATTGCGAGAAAGCAAAAAGTCGATGCCGCGAGGTACATCGTCCATTGCTGAGGCCGTCATGCTGACTATCACCACCGGAGCTTCTTGACCCTGGAATTTGTCGACGGTGCCCACCTTGATGCCGTTGAATCCGGCCGTCGCCAAATACTGCTGGATGCGCCACACCTGCGCGTTATACGGTGCAACGACCAGAATGTCGTCGCCGGTGAGCGGTCTGGCCGATTCGCCGGCAGCACTGACCCACGGCGCACCGATGACGTTCTGCACCTGCCGCACCACTTCGGCGGCTTCTTCCATCGATTCCACCGCGTTACCACGGTGGTTGACCAGAACGGTCGCAACGCCGGGGAAATGACCCTCCAGGTGCCTGGCCGAGGTGCTCGTCTGGGAATGCAATTGGTTCTCATACGACAAGGCCGATACCCGCGCGCAGAGATCCGGGTGCATTCGCCAGCTGGTCTCCAGGAAATACCCGAACTGGGCGGGCAACGCACCGTGTCCCTGGGACAACCAGCCCAGCGCTGACTCGTCAACCGGTTCCGGATGTGAGCCCTGACTGACCTGTGGCAATTGCTGTGGATCGCCGAGGAGCAGAAGCCGATCGGTGCTGATAGATGCGGCGATGGTATTGGCCAAACTGAATTGTCCGGCCTCATCGATCACCAGAAGGTCAAGGGTCCCGGGCGGGATCTTTTCCTCGTTGGTGAAGTCCCAGACGGTACCGCCGATCACCCAGCCACCGGATTGAGCTCCGATGAATTGGGCGAACTCGGAATTCTTCTGCGGGCTCCTCCACGGCGCCTGATGATCGCCGCTGGATTTCTTGGCGACCTGAGAGCCGTCAACACCGGCCTGGAGGACGCCGCGCAGCATGTTCTCCACGACAGCGTGGGACTGGCCGACAACACCGATCTTCCAGCCCAGATCGACAAGACGCTTGACGACTCGCGAACCGACATAGGTTTTGCCGGTGCCGGGAGGGCCCTGGACAGCAAGATAGGAGCGGTCCAACGACAACAGCGAATCGGTGATGGCGTCAATGTAGCGGTCGTCACCGGTCCCCAGAGCGGTCAACGGCTTTCGGCCATGCAGTCGAGGCTCACGTCTTGTCAGGATATCGAAACTGCACTGCGCCGGAATATCCGGAGCCGTCGCGTGAACCTGCTCGGCGAGCCTGCGGATGGCCGCTTTCAGCGGCTTGGTTGCAGGCGGTGGACCGGGCACGATTGCCATCGGAAGGGCTGCAAACTCTAGGGAGCCGACGGGTGTCTTGTCCTCGACGACAATCTGTTCCTCTCCATCGTCGGCCGTGGTGACCACCTTGACTTCGGCCGAAAGCCAGCCGCGCCCGCCGTCCGCGCCAAATTTCATGCAATCAGCACGAGGCGGGTCGTAGAGGGCATAGACATCGGCTCCCACCGTGACCGTCGAACCTGGTTCCAGTCTTCCGATCAAGGTGGTCCGCCGCTTGAGAGAGCGGGCGCGCGGCGGCTTGTGCCAATCCTGATCGACAACAGCATCGGCCACCACCAGGGAGCCCCGAGCATCCATCCACTCATCCGTTGGTTGCACCAGCCGGTCGAAATGCGCCCACCAGAAAGGCTTCTCCTCCCGCGAGTGAAAGTCGATTGCTGAGCCAACCATGGCCAGCGCACGTAGCTCGGCGGTGCGCGGTTCTTGGCCGGCGGCGGTAAACAGATCTGTCACCAACGAATCGGTCTCGTCTGCCTCGACGGTGGCGGGCATCTGAGTCAATATGAGAGTGGCGGCCGGCTGGATGTTGTTGTCCGAAGCGCGCTCGCGTAACCACCGCAGAAGCTGGAGGGTGGACTCGCAGTCGTATTTGTTGTATTCAGCGATCTGCTTGATCAGCTCAGCAGCCTTGTCGACACGATTGTCCTCGCGTGCGAGGCAGTATTGCTGATATTGAATGATGGAATCGGCCGCGTTGGTAACGCCGTCCTCGTCCCGGAGTGCATCGCCCATATATAGCGGTTCGAGCTTCTTGATCGAATACGACGGTTGCGAGACCCGCAGTGATGACCGCACTACCGCGTACAGATCGACCAGGACACCGTCACGCAACAGGTCATCGACGATTTTTTCGCCAACCCGGTGACGTACAGCCAGTCGAAGCAGTGCCGATTTCTCGTAGGCCGCGTAGTGATAGATGTGCAAGCCGGGGAACTGCGAGCGGCGTTTGGTGACGTAGGCCAAAAACTCTTCAAGCGCAGTCTTTTCCTCCCCTCTCGTGTGTGCCCAGAAAGGGATGAAGGGTCCTACTCCGTTCTCACCGCTCTCGACTTCGCTCCGTTCGACCACGCCGAAGAGATACTCCAAACCCCAGACCTTGGAACCACCTTCGGCCCACAGTGGATCACCCTCGAAGTCAAAGAAGATGTCACCAGGATCAGCCGGCGGCAGGACACTCAAACCGGCCGGATGGAAGACGTCGAACAGGATGTCGGTGCCGGTATCGCCGGTCAAGTTCCGACATTGCAGCAATGCCTGGGCGCGCAGCGTTTCGAATGTTCGCACCGAAAGGCCGGGTACCGTCTCAGAGGCGGCGGCCAGTTGATGCATGGTCTCGATACCCTTGAGGCGGAGTCTTTTTCGCTGCGACATGCGTAGTTTGGCCACCAGCAGCAAATCGTCATGAGCTGCCACCTCGACACTGCACGCGGGGCAGGATCCACACGCGCTGAACCGCTCGTCATTCCACTGGACCGGCCCGGCATCCTGGAAATGTATATCGATGACTTCTTCGAACCGACGCCGCCGATCGCGATACACCGCCATGATTTCTGGCAGGCTGTGGAACGAGCGAGTGCCGTCTCCCAGGATCAACATCAGTTTGGGCGCCGTGGGTATCCCGGCCCGATTCAATTGGTCGGCGTAGGCGGCGACTTGCAGTAACGCCGTTATCTTGGCAGACCTGGCCTGTTTGGTGTCCGCGACCTGATAACCATCAGTCTCGCGGATCAGGAAGTCGGCGCGACCGTAGAAGCTGCCATCGAAAAATGTTCCCTGGTAAACGATATCGGCGCCAGAACGTAGTGCTGCCAGCGTTTCTTCGTGTTTGGTGACGAGCACGTCGCGGGTGCGTT
>JBBSRY010000092.1:0-7499 GCA_038242595.1 Mycobacteriales bacterium | reverse complement strand
TGACCTCTTTCTTTGTTGCCTGGCGCGGGGTTGTTTTTTTTTTCCTTTTGTGTTTCTGGGCCCGCCGTCGCTGGGTGGTGTTTGGCGCGGGGGGGTCCGCCCCCCCCCCCCCCACACGGCGGCTGTTCCCCAGTTGTTGGTTGAGCGAGTCGCTCTGCGACCGTGTCGAGACCGCCGTTGCTCGAGGGTATTTCGGTGGTTTCATCTGTGAAGGAAGGACAATCCAGTGGCTGACTCCGCACGGGCCCGTCGACTTGCCAAGCGCATCGTGGCAATTGTGGCCACCGAGCTCGGACACGAGGTCAAGGACCCGCGGCTGGCGATGATCACCATCACGGCCGCGACCGTCACCCCGGATCTGCGTGATGCCGTGGTCTATTACACCGTCTACGGCAATGAACTCGATGTCGACTCCACCGCAGCAGCTTTGGCTAGTGCGACCGGAGTTCTGCGCAGCGCAGTCGGGCGCCAGACAGGCATCAAGTTCACTCCGACCCTGAGTTTTATCCTGGATCGGGTTCCGGACACGGCCCGTCAGATGAACGAGCTGCTCAATGCGGCAAAGGCCGCTGACGCCGCCGTCGCCGCCCAGGCCGCGGCAGCCAGCTACGCCGGGGACGCCGATCCCTACAAGTCGCCGCGGGAAATCGTTGCCGAAGAAGAAGAAGCAGACGCCTTCGATGATGACGCAATGGATGACGCCGCCGAGGATGATGCGGTCGAAGATGACACGGTCCAAGATGCTGTAGATCCAGCTGATTCCGAAATCAAAGACTCCGAAGTCGACCGTGCTGATGCGTCGACGATCTGACCGGCCGACCCTGATCCGGTGAGCTCCAATCTTGCTTCTCTCTCAGCTGCTGCATCGATGAGCACTCCCGCAGCACTGGCGTCGGTGGCGGCAGTTTTGGAAAGTGCTCGTAGCGTCGTCCTGCTGGCCCACACCAACCCTGACGCCGACGCGCTTGGCAGCGCTTTGGCGCTGGGGCTGGCGCTGCGATCGATCGGTAAACAGGTGTGGGTCGGGTTCGATCAGCCGGCGATAGTGCCGCTCCCGCTGCGTCAACTGCCCGGCCAAGAGTTGATTCACCCGGCGTCGCAATTGCCGACGACGCCTGATGTGGTGGTCAGTGTCGATGTCGGTTCTCCCGAAAGGCTCGGCGGATTGGGCGGCCTTTTCCAGACTGCCGGCACTTCGGTGGTAATCGATCACCATGCGTCCAATGCTGGTTTCGGTGCATGGCGGGTAATCGATCCGGGTGTGCCGGCCACCGTCGTACTGGTGACCGATCTGCTGGATCTGATGCAGCTGCCGTTGAGTCCGGAGATCGCCGCGAATCTGTATGCCGGACTCGCCACCGATACCGCCTGTTTTAGATTTGCCACCGCACAGAGCCACACCTTGGCCGGCCGCTTGATCGAGGCCGGGGCGGAACCGGAATCGCTGCTGCGTCCGATCATGGACACCCACCCATTTCGCTGGCTGCAGATGCTGTCGGCGGTGCTGGGTACCGCTCACTTGGATGTGTCCGCTGTCGACGGCGCAGGGTTGGTGTCGGCCAAAGTCGGGCTGGCAGATTCGGCGGATCTGCTGCTCGAAGAACTCGAATCGATTATCGATATCGTCGCAACCAGTGCCGAAGCCGAAGTCGCAGTGGTGATGAAGGAAACCGCCCCACAGTGCTGGCAGGTGTCGTTGCGAGCGAAATATTTCTTCAATGTTGGTGCCGTCGCCACCGCACTGGGCGGTGGGGGACATCCCCGAGCGGCCGGATACAGTTTCCGGGGGAGTTCGGCGGATCTGATGACCCAGCTCACCGCTGCTCTGTCCTGATTTCCTCTCACGATCTATGGCAAAGGCTCGATCCTTGGCGAGCGATAAGAGTAATTATCCCAGCGGGATGAAAAAGTCGGTGTTCATCTGGTCGGTGGGCGCCGGCGTCTACATGTTGGCCGTCTTCCATCGCACCTCGCTCGGAGTGGCGGGGCCGGAGGCGCAAGATCGCTTCAGCATCAGCCCCAGCCAACTGAGCGCCTTTGTCATGTTGCAGTTGGCGGTCTACGCGGCCATGCAGGTGCCGGCCGGCATTCTGATCGATCGGCTGGGGCCGCGCCGGATGCTGCTGGCGTCAACACTACTGATGGGCACCGCTCAGATCACCTTTGCGCTGGTGCCGTCCTTCCCGTTGGCGTTACTGGCGCGAGGCCTGCTGGGATGTGGTGACGCACTGGCCTACCTGAGCGTCCTGCGACTGGTGGCAGGCTGGTTCCCGGCCAAGAAGTACTCGATTTTTACCGCCTTCAGCGGTCTTTTCGGTGTCACCGGGAACATCATTGCGACAGTGCCCCTGACTGCGCTGCTCCGCGGGTACGGCTGGACCCCGACCTTCCTGGTGGCGGGCTGTCTCTCGATCGTTTACGCCGTGGTGCTGGTGCGGCCGGCCACCGCGGCGCCCTATCAGGGCGCGAATCCGGCCATGGCGCAGCATCCGGCGCGCAAACGCCATGTCTGGGCGGAGGTCAAGTTGGCCTGGGCCCAGCCCGGTGGGCGACTGGGTTTCTGGGTCCACTTCACCACCATGTGCGGCCCCACCACGTTCGCCGTGCTCTGGGGTTTCCCCTATCTGACCCAGGGACTGGACTACTCCGCCGGAACAGCATCGTCGTTGCTGTTGGTTCTGGTCATCACCCAACTCGTCGGGTCTTTGACGGTCGGCAATATCCTCGGCCGCCGTCCCTCTATCCGGACTCCGATTGCGTTCGGCGCCAGTATCGGCTGCATCGTTTCCTGGTTGGTCTTCATCCTGTGGCCGGGCGGGCATCCGCCGCTGGTGGTGGTGGTGGTGATGATCGTCGTGCTCGCCGTCGGCGGGCCGTCATCCATGGTGGCATTCATGTTGGCGCGAGATTACAACCCGCACTATCGGATCTCCACCGCCACCGGGTTGGTCAACACCGGTGGTTTCATCGGCACCGTTCTGGCCGTCCTGATCATCGGTCAGATCCTTGATCTTCTCGAGCCGGATGCATCGGAGTCGTCGGTGGCGGCCTTCCGATGGGCGTTTGTCGGAGTGGCGCTGATGACCTCATTCGGACTGTTCCGACTGACGATTTGGTGGATCCGAGCGCGCGCCGTGCTGTTTCGGATGCAGGCAGCGGGGGATACGGTGCCATTCTTCATTCGCCGGCACCGATTCGATCTGGTTCCGGAAGGCACAGCCGTGCCGGAAGAGGATCGCCATCACGACGAGCGCAACGACGACATCGGCCCGGCTGCTGACCGGTAGGGTCTAGCGGTGCCATCAGAACCACTGCCTACCAGTACTGCGAGAACGAAGTTGACGCCGCCACCCGGACTGCTATTGGTCGATAAACCCATCGGTCCGACGTCCCACGATGTAGTCGCCCGGGCTCGATATGTGATGGGCACCAAGAAGATCGGCCACGCGGGCACCTTGGATCCGATGGCGTCCGGGCTACTTATTCTCGGGGTTGAGCGCGGTACCAAACTGCTCGGTCATCTGGCCTTGAAGGATAAGTCCTACGTCGCCACCGTTCGGCTTGGGCAATCCACCAGCACCGAAGACGCCGAGGGTGAAATAACCGGCACCGCTGATGCGGCGGGGATCACCCGGGAGCAGATTGTGGCTGCCATTGCGCCGCTGACCGGCGATCTGATGCAGATTCCCAGTTCGGTCTCGGCGATCAAGGTGGATGGCAAACGCGCCTACGACCGGGTCCGATCCGGTGAGGAAGTGGTGCTCAAGGCTCGTCCGGTAACGATCAGTGGGTTCCATCTGTTGGGCGATCCCCGGGCGCAGGGCGAGGTGCTGGACGTCGATGTCAAGATCGATTGTTCGACCGGAACCTATGTTCGGGCACTGGCTCGGGATCTGGGCCAGGCCCTGGGCGTCGGTGCTCACTTGACCGCACTGCGGCGCACCCGAATCGGTCAATTCAATTTGGCTGCTGCCACCGATATTTATGGCGTGGACGGTGTTCGAGTGAAGGTGCAGACCGCCGGCGGAGAACGCGGGCCGCGGGTGGCGATTGATCCGGCATTTCGACAGGCGATGCACGATCGGATCGTGGCGCCGGTTCAGGTGGCTCGTGCGACCTTCCCGATCCGGCTGGCCACCGAGGCGCAGGAGAGCGCGATCAGTTACGGACGTAGGCTGACAACTGCTGGTATCGAGGGTGTCTATGCAGTGTTGGACGGCTCCGGTGAGCAGCTCCTGGCGTTGGTCCAAGAAGAGTCCGGATTGGCCAAGACCGTCCTGGTCTGGCAAGCACACTGATCTTGTTCTGCTCAAACCCGAAAGGATTCACCGTGCAGCGATGGCGTGGTCTGGACAGCATCCCCACCGGATGGGGTCGCTGTGTGCTGACCATCGGGGTTTTTGATGGCATGCATCGCGGACACCAACTCATCATCTCCACCGCGGTGGCCAAGGCGCAGGAGATGGGTCTGCCGGCCGTCGTGATGACCTTCGACCCGCATCCCTCTGAAGTGGTGCGACCGGGTAGTCATCCGGCCGAACTGACAACACTGCGTCGTAGAGCTGAGATCGCCGAAGAACTCGGCGCCGATGTGTTCTGCGTTCTGCCGTTCACTTCGGCAACCGCGGCCATTACGGCCGAAACTTTTGTGCACGACTTCTTGGTAGATCAACTGCATGTGGCCGCTGTCGTGGTCGGCGAGGACTTCCGTTTCGGTAACAGGGGCGCCGGCAGCGTGGAAATGCTGGCCCAGCTCGGGCCGCGTTGGGGCTTTGAGACCTTCGGGGTGCCGCTCTTGGTCGACGGCCAGGTGAAGGTCTCCTCCACCTTCGTCCGAGCCTGTGTTGCGGCCGGTGACGTCCGCGCTGCCGCGCAGGCACTCGGCCGGGAACACCGACTCGAGGGTGTCGTCGTACATGGCGACGGCCGCGGCACCGGACTGGGCATTCCGACCGCGAATCTCGACTCGGCTGCGCACGCCGCCATCCCTGCTGACGGGGTGTACGCAGCGTGGTTCATCATGGGCACCAGGCGCTCACCGGCATCGGTCTCGATAGGTACCAACCCGACATTTCAGGGCCAGGAACGGCGGGTCGAGGCATTCGTGCTTGCCGAAGGCGGAAACTTCTACGGCCGGAAAGTCGCACTGGATTTCGTCGAACGTCTGCGCGGAATGTGGAAATTCGAATCGGTTGAGCTGATGATGAGGCAAATCGATGGTGATGTGGCGCGGACCCACGAGATTCTCCGGACGTCTCCGGCCGAGTGATTAGGCGAATGCACGGTGTGTCGTGCTCGATAGCGGCCAACTGATGTCTCGCTGGTAAGCTAGGCGATGGGTTCGGCTGCAGTCCGTGGTTGCCGATACCGTCCACCCCCCGGTTCAACTGTCCGGTGCGGGCCATCACGGTACATAGTTTCAAGGAGATACTGTGCCGCTTTCCAGCGAACAGAAGAAAGAAATCCTGGCCGAGTACGCGGTTCACGACACCGATACCGGTTCACCCGAGGCTCAGATCGCGATGCTCACCAAGAGAATTTCGGGACTCACGGAGCACCTCAAGGAACACAAGCACGATCACCACACCCGTCGTGGTCTGCTGATCCTCGTTGGTAAGCGACGCAGCTTGCTGCGTTACCTGCAAAACGTGGACATCATGCGTTACCGCTCGTTGATCGAGCGGTTGGGTCTGCGCCGCTAATTGCGGTTGCTGCCTCATCGGCCGGCCGGGCCCAGTGCCCGGCAGGCCGAGCCCCTTGCTTCATCGGCTGCGCTGCCGATCAGTGCGGCTGTCAATTTCATTGATGCTGACCAGCAGAGACTGGCAGCAGCCACTCGGTCCCACCGATATCCAATTGGTCCTCTCCCGATGGGAGCACCAAGTCGGCCGGTCCTCGGTAGTGGCCACCGGAACACCTTGCGGCTCCGGCGGCTTCGATCGATGATCGGCAACGTTATACGGACATCGTGGGAACGCTGGCAATTGAGTATCGAGGAGATACATGTCAGACCCCATTGCCCATACCGCAACCGCCGTCATCGACAACGGTTCGTTCGGCACCCGCACCATCCGCTTCGAGACCGGCCACCTGGCCCAGCAAGCCGCCGGCGCCGTCGCCGCGTACCTCGACGAGGACACCATGCTTCTCTCGGCCACCAGCGCCGGAAAGCACCCGAAGGACCAGTTCGATTTCTTCCCGCTGACGATCGACGTCGAAGAGCGGATGTATGCCGCCGGTCGTATCCCGGGATCATTCTTCCGTCGTGAGGGTCGTCCGTCCGAGGACGCCATCCTGACCTGTCGCCTGATTGACCGGCCGCTGCGTCCGTCCTTCGCCGACGGCCTGCGTAACGAGATCCAGGTCGTCATCACCGTGATGGCACTGAACCCCGATGTGCTGTACGACGTGCTGGCCATCAACGCCGCATCGGCCTCCACCCAGATCGCCGGTCTGCCGTTCTCCGGTCCCGTTGCCGGTGTTCGGGTTGCCCTGATCGGCAGCCAGTGGGTGGCATTCCCGACCCACACCCAGCTGGCAGATGCCGTTTTCGACATGGTCGTTGCCGGTCGCGTCGTCGGTGATGACATCGCGATCATGATGGTGGAAGCAGAAGCCACCGAACGCACCATCGAGCTCATCGGCGCCGGCGCCACCGCGCCGACCGAAGAGGTCGTGGCCCAGGGACTCGAGGCCGCCAAGCCGTTCCTGCGCATTCTGTGCCAAGCGCAGCAGCAGTTGGCCTCGGTGGCTTCCAAGCCGACCGGTGAATTCAAGCTGTTCCCGGCCTATCAGGCCGATGTTTACGACGCTGTTGCCGAGGTTGCCTACACCAAGGTTACTGACGCGATGAAGATCGCCGACAAGCAGGATCGCGATCTCAAGCTGGACGAGGTCAAAACCTCGGTGCTGGCCGAACTCGGCGAGCGCTTCGCCGGGCGCGAGAGCGAACTGGGCGGGGCTTTCCGATCGGTGACCAAGAAAGCTGTTCGACAGAGCATTCTGACCACCCAGACCCGCATCGACGGTCGTGGACTTTCCGATATCCGCACCCTGTCCGCCGAGGTCGGTTACCTGCCTCGCGTTCACGGTTCGGCGTTGTTCGAGCGTGGCGAGACCCAAATCCTGGGCGTGACCACCCTGAACATGCTGCGGATGGAACAACAGTTGGACACGTTGTCGCCGGAAACCCGCAAGCGCTACATGCACAACTACAACTTCCCGCCGTACTCCACCGGTGAAACCGGCCGCGTCGGTTCACCCAAGCGCCGCGAAATCGGACACGGTGCACTTGCCGAGCGCGCCCTGATGCCGGTACTGCCGTCCAAGCAGGAGTTCCCGTACGCCATTCGGCAGGTGTCGGAAGCGTTGAGCTCCAACGGTTCCACTTCCATGGGTTCGGTCTGTGCCTCGACGATGTCGCTGCTCAATGCCGGTGTCCCGCTGAAGGCGCCGGTTGCCGGTATCGCCTTGGGCCTTGTCTCTGATGTGGTTGACGG
>JBBSRY010000091.1:0-7524 GCA_038242595.1 Mycobacteriales bacterium | reverse complement strand
TGCGCTACCAGCTGCGCCACGTCCGCGTGACCGCTCTTTCGTGCGGTGCTCAGCAACCTTATCCGAGTCCTGGCAAGACTGCCAAACCGTGAGGCCAGCATAGGTTTCGGCCGGATTTCGCGGCCTCTGCAGGATCCGAACGCCTGGGCCGACCCCGGGCGCCGAGCGGAATCAGACGCTGGAGGGGCCGTGCGGGTGGTTCGTATCGGTGGACGCGGTGATGGCGGCCAGCATGTCGAGCTCGGCATCGATGGAGAAGAACTCATCTTCTCGCCCGTCCGGCACTGCGGCGAACGCTCGCTGCACAAAATCAACCATCGGTGCGACATCGCCGACCATCACGGCCCGCCCCTGGGGGGAGAGCAATTCGATGGCGATGCCGTTGTGGGTCGGCAGGACTCGAATATCGCCGAGACCGGAGGGCATGATCAGGCCCTCACGCAAGATATCTCGAGACAGCACCCATTCCACGGCCGGGCTGTCGGGTAGGGCAAAACTCGCGCGGACCGCGAATGGCTCCAGCACGGAGTAACGAAAAACGGCCGTCACGACATCGTCGGCGACACCGCCGACGATGCCGAAGGTCATGGTGGCGTCGACGAGGTCGGAGCCGATGGGGAAGGGCTGGTTGCTCATATTTGTCAGTCCTGCGAGTGAGATGGGGCGAGGTCTGGTCGGTTCGCCTTGCGGTCGGGATACGTAGAAGGAGACGGCGACGGATTGGCGGGATCACGCGACTTTCCACAGTTCACCCGGTCGGCGTATCCCACCGCTGTCGAATGTCGCCGCAACCGGCGCACGGGTGCGATTGCCCGAATTCTCTCGGCGGCCGATAAGGATGCACACTCGTCATAACTCTCGGTCTACGAGCTGCTGGCGTCGGGCCCGTCCTCCGGGTGTTTACCCACCTGCTGAACATTCAGTGGCAATCACCGTCGTGCCGATCGGGTATCGTGTTCCCAGGCGCCGACCCGAGCGCCAGACGCAGCGAATGGCAGCACATTCCGGTGCGTAAGAGGTCGATTAGCTCAGCGGGAGAGCACTTCGTTCACACCGAAGGGGTCACTGGTTCAATCCCAGTATCGACCACCAGTCAAAGCCCAGTCTCAGTTCTCGGAGGCTGGGCTTTTTCGTGCCGACCCATCCGCACCCCCGGCGGTCGGGTCGGGAAAACAGGTTCGACCATCCGACTAATATCGGGAATGTCCGTCCAACCCCCTCGCCCCACCTGAAAATGGAGTGTCACTCGTGTCCGAAGCTGCCCAGATCAACCCGTCCGCCCTGCTTCGGGTGGCTGCTGGGACTACGGCTTCAGCCGCGGTGGGCGAGGCGGGGTTACCCCGCAGCGGACCCGATGCGGTGATCGTGGTCAAGGACGCCGACGGTCAATTACGTGACCTGGCCTGGTCGCCCGAATCCGACGTCGAGGTGCACGCGGTTGCCGCATCTTCTGATGAGGGACGCTCGGTCATCCGGCACTCGGCCGCTCACGTCCTGGCCCAGGCCGTCCAGCAGAAATTCCCGGAGGCCCACCTGGGCATCGGGCCACCGATTCGCGATGGTTTCTACTATGACTTCCAGATGCCGCGCCCGTTCACCCCGGAAGATCTTGCCGATCTGGAAAAGCGGATGAACAAGATCATCAAGGCCGGTCAGCGGTTCTCCCGCCGGGTGTACCCATCGCAGGAAGCGGCCTTGGAAGAACTGGCCGCGGAGCCGTTCAAGATCGAGCTTGTCGGTTTGAAGGGCGGCGGTGACGGCGCCGAGTTCAAGGCCGTCGGTGCCGGCGACCTGACCGTCTACGACAATGTGCACGCCCACACCGGCGCCACCGTCTGGAGTGACCTGTGCCGCGGTCCGCACCTGCCGACCACCAAGCACATCCCGGCGTTCACACTGACCCGCTCGGCCGCCGCCTACTGGCGCGGCAACCAGGAAAACCCACAGCTGCAACGGATCTATGGCACCGCCTGGGAATCCTCGGAGAAGCTGGATGACTACCTGACCCTGCAGGCCGAGGCCGAGCGCCGCGATCATCGCCGATTGGGTAGCGAGTTGGATCTGTTCTCCTTCCCGGACGCGATCGGCTCCGGGCTACCGGTGTTCCATCCCAAGGGTGGCATTATCCGTAATGAGATGGAGGCGCTGTCTCGTCAGCGCCACGTCGAAGCCGGCTATTCGTTCGTCAACACCCCGCACATCACCAAGGCCGAGCTGTTCCAGACCTCCGGTCACCTCGACTGGTACCGCGACGGCATGTTTCCCCCGATGCACGTCGATGCCGAACTCAACGAAGACGGCAGCGTCCGCAAGCCCGGCCAGGATTACTACCTCAAGCCGATGAACTGCCCGATGCACAACTTGATCTTCGATTCCCGCGGTCGGTCCTACCGCGAACTACCGCTGCGGCTGTTCGAATTTGGCACCGTCTATCGGTATGAGAAGTCCGGCGTGATCCACGGGCTGACCAGAGCTCGGGGCTTCACCCAGGACGACGCGCATATCTACTGCACCAGGGAACAGATGCGCGGTGAGCTCACCTCGTTGCTGACCTTCGTGTTGGATCTTCTCGCCGATTACGGGCTGGATGATTTTTATCTGGAACTTTCGACCAGGAACCCGGAAAAGTCGGTGGGATCGGAATCGGCCTGGGAGGAAGCGACCGCAACATTGGAAGAGGTCGCCACTGCGTCCGGGCTGGAACTGGTCCCGGACCCGGGTGGGGCTGCCTTCTACGGGCCGAAGATCTCGGTGCAGGCCAAGGACGCCCTGGGCCGGACCTGGCAGATGTCCACCATCCAGCTGGACTTCAACCTGCCGGAACAATTCGATCTCTCCTACACCGCCTCGGACGGTAGTCGGCAGCAACCGGTGATGATCCATCGCGCACTGTTCGGGTCCATCGAGCGGTTCTTCGCCGTACTCACCGAGCATTACGCCGGCGCTTTTCCAGGATGGCTCTCACCCACCCAGGTGATGGGTATCCCGGTGGCCGAGGCCTTCGGAGACCACCTGGACGCAGTGGCGAAGTTGCTGCGCGCCAAGGGGGTTCGGGTAGAGGTCGATCACTCCGATGATCGGATGCAGAAGAAAATCCGCAATCACACCACCGGCAAGGTGCCGTTCCAACTGCTGGCCGGCGCCAACGACGTGGACGCCGGCGCGGTGTCCTTCAGATTCCTCGATGGCAGCCAGGTCAATGGGGTGCCGGTAGAAAAAGCGGTGGACGCCATCGCTGATTGGATCACCCGCCGGGTCAATACCGCACCGTCGGCCGCGGTGGCCGAATTCGCCGCATTGAGCACGAACTAGACGCCCCGATGAGCGATAAAGATCTGCAGGACGGGGTGGGGGAGTCGGACGGTTTCGAACGACTGTGGACCCCGCACCGACTCACCTACGTCCAGACCGGCACCGCAGACACCAGTGAGTGCCCGTTCTGCCGCATCCCCGGCATCGGGGACGACTCGGCGGCGCTGATCATCGCCCGTGGTCAGACTGTCTACGCGGTGCTGAACCTATACCCGTACAACCCGGGGCACCTGATGGTGGTGCCCTATCGGCATGTTGCCGACTATGCGGACCTGACGGCTGCGGAAACCGATGAGCTGGCCCGGTTCACCCAGCAGGCAATGCGGGTCGTTCGCCAGGTGTCCGGTCCGCATGGTTTCAATATCGGGATGAATCAGGGCGCGGTGGCCGGTGCCGGGATTGCGTCCCACCTGCATCAGCACCTGGTGCCGCGGTGGGGTGGCGACGCGAACTTCATGCCGGTCATTGCCCAGACCAAGGTGCTGCCACAACTGCTTGGTCAGACCCGGGATCTGATTGCTGACGCTTGGAACGGGTAAGAGCTTCTTCCAACTTCAGCCAGGTAGTTCTCGAGCTGAAGATCGGTTTTGGTCAGTTGTGGGCACCATCTGTTTTAAATGTTTCACCGCACCACCTCCTGGGTCGGATGGTTCTCGGAGCGTCCGCGGCCAGTTATCGTGGAAACCCCACATCAGGGCAGTCTGTTCAGCTGTAGATGTGCTGCCCTGCTCCCTGCAACCTCTTCATCACGATCGGATTCGGAATGCTCAATGGCATCGCTCGCTCCGCGGTTTCGCGGGTGACCGATCCCATCGGCCGCGGTCTGTTGAAGTCAGGTCTGAACCCGGATACGGTCACCATTTTGGGCACCGCCGGGGTGGTGATCGGCGCGATCGCACTGTTTGGCACCGACCATCTGTTCATCGGGACGATGGTGGTGACCCTGTTCGTACTTTTCGATCTCTTCGATGGCGCGATGGCGCGCGCACGGGGTTACGGCACGGATTTCGGTGTGGTGCTCGACGCATCCTGCGATCGGATCGCCGACGGCGCTGTCTTCGGATCGCTGGCCTTCTGGGCTTTCATCTACCTGGACCAACCCAGTGTTGGTGTCGCTGCCCTGCTCAGTCTGATCACCGGTCAGGTGGTGTCGTATATCAAGGCCAGAGCGGACTCGGTGAATCTTCCGATTTCTGGTGCGTTGGCCGAGCGGGCGGAGCGAAATGTTCTTGGCCTGGTGGGCTCGGGGTTGCAGGGCCTGGGAGTTCCGCACGCCTTGGAAGTGTGTCTGTGGGTGTTGGCTGCGGCCAGTGTCTTCACTGTGGTTCAGCGGTTGATCCAGGTCAAAGCCGCCTACGGCCAACGCGAACAAGCCGCTCATGAGCGTGCGGCGTCGAGTCCGAAACCGAGCTCCGGCGCCCATCCCGGTTCCGATATTGCGCCGGGCCCAGGCCTTGGGACGGGTCCCGATAATGGGCCGGTCTCCGATATTGGGCCGGTTTCCGGCCTTGCGCCGGGCCCGGGTGGGCAATCCAGTCCTGGTGTTTTCCCGAGCCCCGGTCTTCATCCGTGAGGTCGTTCTAGTGGGGCGAGCGGCACAGGTATTGGCCGATGTCGGATACGGCGCGGGTTGGTCGTTGGTGAAAGCGCTGCCGGATGGGCTGGCCGACCGGACCTTTGGGTCGGCTGCCGAACTGGCCTTTCGCCGGCGCGGACCGAGGACCATTCAGTTGGCCCGCAACCTGCATCGAGTTCTGGGTGACCAATCGACGCCGGCTGCCTTGGCCGCCGTCACCCGGGCCGGTCTGCAGTCCTACTCCCGGTATTGGCGCGAAACCTTTCGGCTGCCGGGGATGGACAAGGTGGCCGTCGCGGAGAAAGTGTTGACCGACTTCCACGGTATGGAACATATCCAGGCCGCCCAGGATGCCGGTCGTGGCATGGTCCTGGCTTTACCGCACTCCGGGAATTGGGATATTGGCGGGCTCGGTCTGAGCCACGTTTTTGGCGGCATCGTGACCGTCGCGGAGCGGTTGAAACCGGAAAGTCTGTACGACAAATTCCTCGCCTACCGTGAAAGTCTTGGATTCGAAGTATTGCCGCTGACCGGCGGTGCGGTGTCGCCCTCGCAAGTCCTGAAAGAGCGGTTGCTGGAGGGCAAGCTGATTTGCCTGATGGCAGACCGGGATCTGTCCTCCGGTGGGGTCGCCGTCGACTTCTTCGGTGAGCAGACCAAAATGCCGGCCGGACCGGCGATGTTGGCCGCACTCACCGGCGCTGATTTTTGCCCGGCGCATCTGGCCTACACCGACGATGGCTGGCTCACCGAGATCGGCGCACCATTGGCATTGCCCGGCAACCGATTACGTGACCAGGTGCGAGGTGGTACCCAGCTGATGGCGGACTTCTTCGCGTCCCGGATTGCAGAGCATCCGGCCGACTGGCATATGGTGCAGCCACTCTGGTTGGCCGACCTGCACCCCGACCACCCCGGTCGTCGCAGCGCGAAAAAGTGAAGTAGTAGCAATGAAAATCGGAATCGTCTGCCCCTACTCGGTCGACACCCCGGGCGGCGTCCAGAGTCATGTGGTGGACGCGGCCAAGGTGCTCATTGGGCTGGGTCACCAGGTTTCGGTGCTGGCGCCGGGCGATGAAGACATGCAGGTGCCGGACTTTGTCGTCACGGTCGGTCGCAGTGTCCCGATCCCGTACAACGGTTCGGTCGCCAGGCTCTCCTTCGGACCGGTGTCCTACTCGCGGGTGCGCCGCTGGATCCGGGCCGGCCGGTTCGACGTATTGCACGTTCATGAACCGATCGCTCCGAGTCTGTCAATGCTCGCGCTGATCGTCGCCGAAGGTCCCATCGTTGCCACCTTCCACACTGCCAATCCGAAATCTCGCGCGCTGGCCGCTTTTCAAGGTATTTTGCAGCCCTTCATGGAAAAAATCACCGGGCGGATCGCGGTCAGCGAATTGGCCAGACAGGTTCAGGTGGAGCATTTGGGCGGTGACGCGGTGATCATTCCCAACGGAGTCGACTTCCACTTCTTTGCCGATGCCACTGCGCTGCCGGGCTATCCACGCCGCGGCGGCACGATCGGATTCATCGGGCGATTCGACGAACCCCGTAAGGGAATGGCCATTCTGCTCAAAGCCATCTCGACATTGTTGCCCACCCATCCGGACCTGAAGTTGTTGGTGGCCGGCAAGGGAGACATCGCAGAGTTGAAGGAACTTGCCGGTCCAGAGCTGGTTCCGCATCTGGAAATCCTGGGACAGGTCAGTAATGAGGACAAAGCGGCCATGCTTGCCTCGTTGGACATCTACTGCGCCCCAAATACCGGCGGTGAAAGTTTTGGCATGATTCTCACCGAGGCGATGAGCGCAGGCGCGGCCGTCGTGGCCAGCGATCTGGATGCCTTCAGTCGAGTGCTCGAAGGTGGGGACGCCGGGCGGCTGTTCCCGGTGGGAAATTCGACAGCGTTGGCCGCCACCATGGCCGCGTTATTGGCCGACCCGGCCGGTCGCGCCGAGATGGTGACTCGCGCCACCGAAGCCGTGGCGGCCTACGACTGGGCGAGCGTCACCGGCAAGATCATCCAGGTGTACGAAACCGTCATCGCCGCCGACCCTCGATCCGTGGTGGAGGCGGACTGATGGGTTGGCTCATCGCCCTCATCATTTTGCTGCTGCTGATCGCCGCCTTCCGGTTGTCCCGCATCGCCACCCGACTCGACAGGTTGCATCGCCGCACCGAGGCAGCGTGGGCCGGTCTGGATGTAGCCCTGGCGCGGCGCGCTGTGGCTGCGAAGGCGCTGGCAGCGGCGGGCGGATTGAACCTAGAACTTGCGGCCGACGTCCGGCGCTCCGCCCTGGCGGTGGAATCGGCCAATCGATCCAGTCGGGCCGACGCCGAGAACGATCTGACCAGGGCGCTGCAAGCGTTGCCGGTCACGCTGGATCCCGGTTTGGCCGAAGAGTTGCGGGAAACTGCAGAACGAGTGATGTTGGCCAGGCGGTTCTACAACGACGCTGTCCGCGATACCAGAGCGCTGCGCGCTGACCGCTTCAGCAGGATGTTCCGGTTGGCCGGCCGGGCTTGGCTGCCGCAGTTCTTCGAGATTGCCGAGTACAACCCGAAGGTTCTGCAGCCCAGGGTGGCAGCCAGAGTGGTGCTCTTTGATGATCGTGATCGCGTCTTGTTACTCGGTG
>JBBSRY010000090.1:0-7529 GCA_038242595.1 Mycobacteriales bacterium | reverse complement strand
GATATTTAGGGAACATCACCCCATGGGAGGCAGCCCCGACCTGATGCCCGGCCCGGCCAATGCGCTGCAGTCCGCTGGCCACGCTGGGTGGCGATTCGACCTGGATGACCAGATCAACAGCGCCCATATCGATACCGAGTTCCAGCGAACTGGTGGCCACCACGGCCGGTAGCAATCCGGATTTGAGCTCGTCCTCGACGATCGCACGCTGGGTACGGGAGACAGACCCGTGATGCGCCTTGGCCAAAACCGGCGATGCACCGAGCGATCCACCGGCGCCGCCCATTAGGAGGGCCGGGGCGCGGGTTTCCTCCGGTGCTGCGTCCTGCCCCATGCGCTCGGCGTGGATCTCGTTCAATCGAGCTGTCAATCGCTCGGCCAACCGTCGAGAGTTGGCGAAGACAATGGTCGACCGATGCGCATTGATCAAGTCGACTATCTTCTCCTCGACATGGGGCCAGATCGAGGTCAGCGGCGCCTGACCTGCCGCAGTTCCGGTGAGATCACCAGTGGGTGCACCCATCTCGGCCAGATCAGCAACCGGAATGACCACCTCGACATCAATCTGCTTGGTGGACGGTGGTTGCACCATGGTGACCGGCCGGCCACCGGTCAGGAATCGGCCGACCTCTTCCAGCGGCCGCACGGTCGCCGACAACCCGATCCGCTGCGCCGGCCTGTCCAACAGCGCGTCCAACCGGTCGAGTGAGACCGCCAGATGCGCGCCCCGTTTGGTGCCGGCGACGGCATGAACTTCGTCCAGAATCACCGTCTCGACGCCGGCCAGCATCTCTCGTGCCCGGCTGGTCAGAATCAGGAAAAGAGACTCCGGAGTGGTGATCAGGATGTCGGCACCTTTTTTGGCGAACGCCCGCCGATCTTCGATGGAGGTGTCACCGGACCGAATCGCCACCTCGATACTGGGGGGCTGCTGCCCCTGCAACTGGGCCTGCACGGCGATCCCGGCCAGTGGGGATCGTAAATTTCGCTCGACATCTACGGCGAGTGCCTTCAACGGCGACAAATACAGCACCCGACAGCGCTTTGCGGGGTCAACACCGGCGCTACCGCCGGTGACCACCAGCTGATCGATACCGGAGAGGAAGGCGGCGAGCGTCTTGCCAGATCCGGTCGGTGCCACTACCAGGGTGTGATCACCATGGCCGATGGCATCCCACGCGCCGACCTGAGCCGGAGTCGGGTCCCGGAAGACACTGCTGAACCATGCTTTGACCAGCGGTGAGAACCGCGCCAACCCGGTGCCGGGCAGTCCCCCCTTCGGCGCCTTCGCTGCCTTCACCTTCGTGGTCATCCCGTCATTGTGCTGGTCGGCACCGACAATTGTCGTTGCGCCTGTTCAACACCCCGTACCCACACCCGCCTGCCGCGTCACAACCGCTGAAACAGAGATGACACCAAATATGGATGTCGTGCCAACAACCGCAGCTCCCGGGCTCCGGGAGCTGAAGAAGAAGGCCAGCACACCAACCACCCCGGCCGAAACCGGTGTGATAGGCCCAGGCCGACGCCAACAACGATTCCAGTTCGCCACAACAGTTGCAGCTGATGTGCGGTGACGGAATCGTTGTAGGGTCACGAAGTCGTTGTGCCGTCCCGGGGTTTACCCACCAATTACGTTGTGAGTGAGCGCTCACTCAGGTAGTTTCGGCATCGTGACCAGTTCTACTCGCAGCATCGGCAACCGCGCGCCGGCCATGGCCCCGGACGATCGACGCCGGGCCATCATCACCGCTACCCTGCCGTTGCTGCGGCAGTACGGCAAAGACATTTCGACCCGACAGATTGCCAGGGCCGCCGGCATTGCCGAAGGGACCATCTTCCGGGTTTTCCCGAACAAGGAAGCACTGATCGACAAGGCAATCGAAGCAGCCTTCGACACCGCGGCCATGCTGGCGCAGTTTTCCACCATTGATCGAAACCTGCCGCTGTCTCCGAAGCTGCTGGAAGCGGTTTCCATTACCCAGAAACAACTTTCGAGCACCTTTGCGCTACTGGCCAAAGTCGGGTTGCCCCGCCCACCACAACACGATGCCAAACGGCACGGCCCGGAAGATGAGATCATGGCCGTGATCGTCGAGCTATTCCAACCGCATGCCGACCAACTTCGGGTCACCGTCCTGGAGGCCGCCCGGATGCTGCGGGTGATGATCTTCGCCGGCACGCACCCGATCCTGACCGGCGGTGAAGCACTCAGTGCCGATGAGATTGTCCAGCTATACCTGTATGGCGCGATCAAACCCGCTGAGATATCCCGGCCCACGCCATCTGAACCAGAGAACCGAACCACCACCGCTGCAACACCCGGAGACGTCCCGTGCTGATTTCCCTCCTGCGCACCTACCTGCGCCCGTACAAAGGTCCGCTGTCAGCCGTCATCGTGCTGCAACTGATCCAAACCATCGCCAGCCTCTACCTGCCGAGTCTGAACGCGGACATCATCGACAAGGGCATCGCCGTCGGCGATACCGACTACATCTGGTCGACCGGTAAGTGGATGCTGATGGTCTCGGGTATCCAGATCCTGGCCGCCGTCGCCGCGGTGTGGTTCGGTGCCAAAACAGCGATGGGCTTCGGCCGCGACCTACGCGCCGGCATCTTCCACCAGGTCGGCACCTTCTCTGCAAGAGAGGTCGGAACCTTCGGTGCGCCAACGCTGATCACCCGCACCACCAACGACGTCCAGCAGGTGCAGATGCTGGTGCTGATGGTCTGCACCATGTTCATCTCGGCGCCGATCATGGCCATCGGTGGCATCTACATGGCGCTACAGGAGGACTTCGGCCTGTCCTGGCTGCTGGTGGTCTGCGTGCCGGTGCTGGTGGGTGCGATCGGGCTCATCGTAGTGCGCCTTGTGCCCCAGTTCCGCGCTCTTCAGGTCAAAATAGACACCATCAATCAGGTTCTGCGCGAACAGATCACGGGTATGCGAGTAGTTCGCGCCTTCGTCAGGGAAGATTTCGAGACCAAGCGTTTCGACACTGCCAATACCGATCTGACGTCAACAGCTCTCAAGGTCGGCAAGCTGATGGCAATGATGTTTCCGGTCGTCATGCTGGTTTTCAACAGCTCCAGTGTGGCGGTGCTCTGGTTCGGCGCGCATCGCATCGACGACGGCAATTTGCAGATCGGTGGGCTGATCGCGTTCCTTTCCTACCTGATGCAGATTCTGTTGTCGGTGATGATGGCGACCTTCATGGCCACCATGATCCCGCGGGCCGCGGTGTGCGCCGACCGTATTCAGGAGGTGCTGCAAACACATTCTTCGGTGGTACCGCCGGCCAGCCCGGTCACCAAGGTCCTGAGTCACGCAACCTTGGAACTCAACGATGCGGCATTTGCCTACCCGGGCGCCACCGATCCGGTACTGCGCGATATCAGTTTCACCGTCCGTCCGGGCGAGACCACCGCGATCATCGGCAGCACCGGAGCCGGCAAGACCACGTTGCTCGGTCTCATCCCGCGCCTGTTCGATGCCACCAACGGCACGGTCAAGGTCGATGGTGTTGATGTCCGCCAATTGTCGCCGGCCCTGATGGCCACCAAGATCGGTCTGGTACCGCAACAGCCTTACCTTTTCTCCGGCACCATTGCCAGCAACCTGCGATACGGCAACCCGCAAGCCACCGACGCGGACCTTTGGCGAGCACTTCGCATTGCCCAGGCCGAAGATTTCGTCAAAGCCAAACCAGACGGGCTGCAGACCCCGATCTCCCAGGGTGGTACCAATGTTTCCGGCGGCCAGCGGCAGCGGCTGGCCATTGCCAGGGCACTGGTTCGGGATCCGGAGATCTATCTCTTCGACGATTCGTTCTCCGCCCTGGATCTGGCCACCGACGCCAGGCTGCGGGCCGCGTTGAAACCGCATACCAAACAGTCTGCGGTGGTCATTGTGGCGCAACGCGTTTCCACCATCAAACAGGCCGATCAAATTCTGGTGCTCGATGACGGCGCCATCATCGGCAAGGGCACCCACGAGGAGCTTCTCCAGGCGTGCCCGACCTACGTCGAGATCGTCGAATCCCAGCTCACCACCGAGGAAGCAGCATGAGTGCCACCACCACGTCCAAGCCCCCTGCAACCGGCGGTCCGCCCGAGGGACGCCCGTCCGGTCCGCCCGGCGGGCGACCCGGCGGCCCGATGGGCGGAATGGGGATGCCCGCCGAAAAGGCGATGAACTTCTCGGGCTCCGCGAAACGACTTTTCAACCGCCTGCGGCCGGATCGGGTGGGCATCATGTCCGTCGTCGTGCTGGCCGTGATCAGCGTGGCGCTCAGCGTTATCGGACCCAAGATCCTGGGGCACGCCACCGATCTCATCTTCAACGGCATCATCGGTAAGCAACTCCCCTTTGGCATCACCAAAGACGCCGCGATTGCCGGCGCTCGCGCCGCCGGTAACAACACCTTTGCCGACCTCCTGACCGGGATGGACGTGACACCTGGGGTCGGGATCGACTTCGGTGCATTTGGCATGGTTCTGTTGATCGTGCTGGCGTTGTATGTGGCGGCCTCATTGTTCATGCTGCTGCAGGGTTTGATCCTCAATCACATCGTCCAGCGGACCGTGAAGAAACTGCGCAGCGACGTGGAGGACAAGCTGAACAGCTTGCCGCTGAGGTACTTCGACTCCAAAACCCGCGGTGAGGTCCTGAGCCGGGTCACCAACGACATTGACAACATCTCTCAAAGCCTGCAGCAGACCCTGAGTCAGCTGCTGACCTCACTGCTCACCGTGATCGGGGTGCTGGTGATGATGTTCATCATCTCCCCGCTGCTGGCCATCATCGGCCTGGTGACGGTGCCGTTGTCGGCTGTCGTCACCGCCGTCATCGCCAAGCGAAGCCAGAAACTCTTTGTCGCGCAATGGAAAAACACCGGCGAACTGAACGGGCAGATCGAAGAAGCGTTCACCGGCCACTCGCTGGTCAAGGTGTTCGGCCGGCAGAAGGAGGTCGAGGAGGTCTTCGGTCAGAAGAACGAGGAACTGTTCAAGGCAAGCTTCGGCGCCCAGTTCGTCTCCGGAATCATCATGCCGGCGATGATGTTCATCGGGAATCTCAACTACGTGTTGATCGCTGTCGTCGGTGGCCTGCGGGTGGCCTCCGGTTCCATGACGCTGGGCGACGTGCAGGCCTTCATCCAGTACTCACGACAGTTCACCCAGCCGCTGACCCAGTTGGCGTCGATGGCCAATGTGCTGCAATCCGGAGTTGCCTCGGCAGAACGGGTTTTCGATCTTCTTGATGAAGCCGAGCTCAGCCCGGAGCCGGCAATCGTGAGCAGCAAGGAAGTAACCAGGGGTCGGGTCGAATTCAAGCATGTGAGTTTCTCCTACAACCCGAAAACTCCGCTGATCGAGGATCTTTCGCTGGTGGCCACCCCTGGCCAGACGGTGGCCATCGTCGGACCGACGGGAGCCGGTAAGACCACGTTGGTGAACCTGATCATGCGGTTCTACGAGATCAACGGTGGCACCATCACTTTGGATGGCGTCGATACCGCCTTGATGGCGCGGCAGGCTCTTCGGTCCAAGATTGGGATGGTGCTGCAGGACACCTGGCTGTTCGGCGGCACCATCCGGGAGACCATCGCCTACGGCAACCTCAATGCCACCGAGGCGGATATCCAGGCTGCTGCCAGAGCAACATTCGTCGATCGTTTTGTGCACTCGCTGCCGGATGGTTACGACACCGTGCTGGATGATGAGGGCACCAATGTCAGTTCCGGTGAGAAGCAGTTGCTCACCATTGCCCGGGCGTTCCTGGCCAATCCGTCCCTGCTGATCCTGGACGAAGCGACCTCTTCGGTCGATACTCGCACCGAGGTGATGGTGCAGCGAGCGATGGCCGCACTGCGCAGTGATCGGACGAGTTTTGTTATTGCGCATCGGCTTTCCACGATTCGCGACGCCGACCTAATCCTGGTGATGGATGCCGGAAAGATCGTCGAGCAGGGCACCCATGCGGAACTGCTGGCTGCCGGCGGGGCGTACTACGAGCTGTACAACTCGCAGTTTCTGGGTGCTGACGTCGTGGAGGCAGCCGACACAATCAGCGCTGACGAAGCTGCCGCACCAGCAGGTCCTGCGGTACCCGCCGATGCCGCAGCCGGGGCCGCGACCCACACCTGAGGCCACAACGTGCGGGATGTCTCATCGGGTGATTCACCGGTTTAGTACGACAACCGGTAGTCTGATCTGTGTGAGACATCCCAACCGGGATCCTCACGGTCGTTGCTGAAGGTGTCACCTCAAGTTTCTTAGTCCGAAACGCAGACATCATTTTCCTTCCTTGGCCAGTCCGGATGTTCACTCCGGTAGGCGTTTTCGGTTGGCAGGCACCACGGCCACCGCACGCACTATGAGCTAAGGATGTTCTTTTTTTCATGCCCCCATTCCGTACCCCGTCACGCCCTGCTGCCTCCTCCGCCAATGGAGCCGGCCGTACGTCGCGCTCCGAACGAGCTGACCGCACCGAAGTCCGCGACGGCCGTAGCACCCGCCCGACACGCACCTACACCTCCGATTCCACCACCGCCGGCTACTTCACCGATGATCGCCCGGCCAAGCTCGGCCTCGACGGCAATCCGCTGCAGAGCCGTCCGTCCCGTCCGGCCGGCAACCGCGGCGGCGCCGGCCAGAGCCGGGGTGCTGCCAACGCTCGTAACGGCGCTGCCGGTGGCCGTAGTCGCGGCGCCGCTCCGGCCCAGGGCCGTGGCACCGCTGGTCGTAGCGACAATGCCCCGCGCAACCCGCGCAGCGCCAAGGCCGGCGACGCCACCCGCGAACGCCAGGCCCTGGACCGCCAGGAGCGCACCCGTGAAAAGGGCCAGGGCGGCCGCACCGTCGCTGCCCAGGCCAATCAGGCCGTCAAGGCGATCTTCGCCAGCGAACAACTGGTCACCGAAGCCGATGGCCGCAGTTTCGCCGAACTGGGTGTGCCGGCCTGCCTGATCCCGGTATTGAAAGGACTCGGGGCCGAATCACCGTTCCCGATCCAGTCGGCGACATTGGAAGCCACCCTGTCCGGCCGTGACGTGCTGGGTCGCGGAAAGACCGGCTCCGGCAAGACGATCGCCTTCGCCATCCCCCTCGTTACTCGGCTCATCGGCGGCCCTCGCCGGCCGCATAAACCGCGTGGCCTGGTGCTGCTGCCGACTCGTGAGCTGGCCCTGCAGGTCGAGCGCACCATCGCCCCGCTGGCCCGCGCGGCCGGACTCAAGACCGTCGTCATCTTCGGTGGTGTCGGTTACGGCTCACAGACCTCCGCGCTGCGGTCCGGCGTCGATATCGTCATCGCCTGCCCCGGTCGGTTGGAAGACCTGATCACCGGCAATCACGTCGACCTGTCCGATGTTCAGGTCACCGTGCTCGACGAGGCCGACCACATGGCCGATCTGGGCTTCCTGCCCGGCGTGCGCCGGTTGCTGCGAGCCACCGATCCGAACGGTCAGCGATTGCTGTTCTCCGCCACCCTGGACAACGGCATCTCCGTCCTGGTCAACGATTTC
>JBBSRY010000089.1:0-7560 GCA_038242595.1 Mycobacteriales bacterium | reverse complement strand
GTCGATCCGGCCTTCGGGGGTGCGGTTGAAGGGCAGGCCCATCTTCTCCAGGTCCAACACCGCGTCGATGGCTTCCTTGCACATGATCTCGGCCGCATCCTGATCGACCAGGTAGTCGCCGCCCTTGACGGTGTCGAAGGTGTGCCACTCCCAGTTGTCGTCCTCGACATTGGCCAGGGCGGCGCACATGCCACCCTGAGCGGCGCCGGTGTGCGAGCGGGTGGGGTAGAGCTTGGTCAGGACGGCGGTCCTGGCGCGTTGCGAGGACTCGATGGCGGCGCGCATACCGGCGCCGCCGGCCCCGACGATAATGACGTCGTAGCGATGGAACTGCATTGGCGTTCAGCCCCCCATGGATGGGTCGAAGGTGAAGATGACAAAGGTGCCAAGGCCGATGGTCAGGATGACCGAGGCGTAGAGCAGCACCAGCAACCAGAACCGGGTTCCGTCCTTGCGGGCGTAGTCGTTGATCACGGTGCGTAAACCATTGGCTCCGTGTAGTTCTGCGAGCCACAGCATGGTCAGGTCCCACATCTGCCAGAACGGTGAGGCCCAGCGACCGGCGACGAAGCCCCAGTTAAGGCGGTGCACACCGCCGTCGAGCACATTCATGATCAGCAGGTGGCCCAGTACCAGGAAGACCAATACGATTCCGGAGATCCGCATGAACATCCAGGAGTACATCTCGAAGTTGGTGCGGCGGCCGGCGACCCGTTTGCGTGGGGCGTTGGGCGCCTCGATACCGCTGCGCTCATTGGTGGACGCAGTCATCAGGAACCCCCGAACAAGTCAGTGACGGTACGCAGCATCATGAAGTAGACACCGGGAATCATGACCAGCACCCAGACGCCCAGAACCACCCAAAGCATCTGCCGCTGGTACTTGGGCCCTTTGGCCCAGAAATCGACGGTCATGATCCGAATACCGTTCAGCGCGTGGTAGAGCACCGCGCCGACCAGACCGACCTCCATCAGGTTGACGACCGGATTTTTGTAGGTCTCGATCACCTGGTTGTAGGACTCCGGAGAGACCCGCACCAGCGCGGTGTCGAGAACGTGAGCGAAGAGGAAGAAGAAGGTGAGGACACCGGTAATACGGTGCGCGACCCAGGACCACATGCCTTCCCCGCCGCGGTACAGCGAGCCGCGCCTTGGGTTGGGGGTGGTACCGGATGAACTTCCGGATCCTCGAATCGCGGTAGGGCTGGCCATGTTGGGAGACCTCCGACGTCAGCGGCGGGACAAGCGGCCAACCGGGCGGCTGGCTGCTGTATTTCAGGTGGTACTGCGGGTGCTGGAAAATCTGGGGACTGCAGGTGCGCACGAATATCATGAGTAAAACAAGTGATTCGGTACTTGAATCGATGCTAACCCCGTGTGAGGAGGGCAGGTGAACCGGCGCACCTGTGACGTCCTTGACATAGGTGAGCCTTACCCCTGCTCAATTCGTTGCCTTCACTTCTGTAGTACCCACCCTCTGACCTTTGTAGATGCAGTGTTCGCCGCTATCTAAAACTGGCGGCTCGCGCGGCGTGGGATCGGTAAACGTGACGTGCGTGACCCGCGCTGATGAGAACGATTCGGTCACGGACCTGCTCCAGGGGTGCCCGAGCGGCCCAAGCGCAGGTAACGTCCGGCCACGTCGTGCCCGTGCGTTTTTTCGCGATCGATGTCAATCGGCCGGAAGATTTACCGCGGGATGTCCAATAGATAGAGGAGATAATCGTGCGTCGTGCACGCAGCCTTCGGCTGATCGCCGGTATCGCAGTCGCCGCCATGACCCTGGCCGCCTGTGGATCCAGTGATGATGCCGCAACAAGCACCAGCAGCACCCCGGCCGCGACTTCGGAGGCGATGACTTCGGAGGCGATGACTTCCGAGGACATGACTTCGGAGGCGATGACGTCGGAAGGAATGACCGATTCGACCGAACCGGCGAGCGAAGGTGGGATCGAAGCCGGACTCGACGGCTCGAACGTCACCATTGGTTTTGCCTACGACATCGGCGGACGAGGCGACTTCTCCTTCAACGACCTGGCCGCCAAGGCACTCGATGAGGCGAAGGCCGGATACAGCGTCAACACGATAGAACTGGACTCCGCTCCGGACGAGCCGGACTCGGCCAAGGACGAGCGCCTGCGCACCCTGGTCGACCAGGGTGCCACCGCTATCGTGGCCGTCGGTTTCGCCTACGCCGGTGTACTGGCCGCCGTTGCCGCCGACAACCCCGATGTCGCTTTCTCGATCATCGACGACTCCGGACTGTGTGACCCGGCCCGCGAAGGCGGACCGATCCCGAACGTGAGTTGCTTGGTCTTCGCCGAGGAGCAGGGTTCGTTCCTGGTGGGTGTTGCTGCCGCCCTCAAGTCCGAGGCCAAGCACGTCGGCTTCATCGGCGGCGTTCAGACCGGTCTGATCGAGAAGTTCCAGGCCGGTTTCCAGGCCGGTGTGGCTGCTGTTGACCCGGCCATCGTGGTCGACGTCAAGTACATCACCATCCCACCGGACTTCAAGGGCTTCAACGACCCGGCCTCGGCCGAGACCATCGCCAAGGGCATGTACGACGGCGGCGCCGATATCATTTACCACGCTGCCGGCGGGTCGGGTTCCGGTCTTTTCACCGCCGCCAAGACTGCTGGCAAGTTGGCCATCGGAGTTGACTCCGATCAGTACAACATCCCGGCCTACGCCGATGTCCAGGACGTCATCATGACCTCCATGCTAAAGCGCGTTGACGTTGCCACCCTGGACTTCATCACCTCGGTCGTCAAGGGTGCACCGTTGACCGGTGTGTCCACCTACGACCTCAAGGCCGAAGGCGTTGGCTACTCCACCTCCGGTGGCATGGTTGATGACATCAAAGACCAGATCGATGAGTACGCCGCGAAGATCGTTTCCGGAGAAATCGAAGTGCCGGCAGTTCCCACCAGCTGACACTGAAATCTTCAACAGGCAGGCCCGGTCAGACGTTTTGCGTCTGACCGGGCCTGTCCCGTATCTGTAGTGCAGGCGGTCGGCTATCGTCCGATGGCCACCTGCGTTTGCGGGGTCCTCCCTGCCGGCGCCGGCATCACAATTTAGGTGTTGCCACCCTCCCGACCCACCGCGGAGATTGAACAAGATCCATGGCCTTCGTAAAAAACTCAGAAGCCGCTGCGACCCGAACCGGCTCGCCGGCGGTCAAACTCACCGGTATCACCAAACGTTTTCCTGGCGTTGTCGCCAACAGTGACATCAACATCACCGTCAAGGCGGGCACCGTGCACGCCCTGGTGGGGGAGAACGGTGCCGGTAAATCGACGCTGATGAAGATCCTGTACGGCATGCAGCCGCCGGACGAGGGCATCATTGAGGTGGAGGGAACCGAGGTTTACCTGCGTACCCCCGCCGACGCGATCAAGGTCGGAATCGGCATGGTTCATCAGCACTTCATGCTGGCCGACTACCTGACCGTCTGGGAGAACATCGTCCTGGGGTCCGAGCCGGTGGGTAGGGGTGGATGGCTCGACCGCAAGGCCGCGCGGGCCAAGATCGTGGAGCTCGGTGAGAAATACGGTCTGAATGTCGATCCCGATATCGATGTCGAAGAACTCGGTGTCGGAGCCCGGCAGCGGGTGGAGATCCTCAAGGTGCTCTACCGCGGCGCCAAAATTTTGATCCTGGACGAACCGACCGCGGTGCTGGTGCCGCAGGAGGTCGAAGAACTTTTCGGCAATCTGCGCGACCTCAAGGCCGAAGGTCTGACCATCATCTTCATCTCCCACAAACTGGACGAGGTGCGCACCATCGCGGACGAGATCACCGTTATCCGCCGCGGAACCACAGTGGGTACGGCCGATCCGAAGTCGGTGACGAACCGGCAGCTCGCCGAGCTGATGGTCGGCACCGCGCTGCCGGTACCAGAACTCAAGGAGTCCACCGTCACCGACCGTCCGGTGCTTTCGTTGCGCGGAGTACGCATTGTGGGAAGCGATGGACGCGACAAACTGCATTCCATCGACCTGGTCATCCACGCCGGTGAAGTGCTGGGTATCGCCGGTGTGGAAGGCAACGGCCAGACCGAACTGATCGATGCCATCATGGGTATTCGGCCGGTCGCCGACGGCACCATCTGGTTGGGGGAGGCTGACATCACCCACAAGTCCACGTTGGCCCGCCGAGAGTCCGGGATCGGGTTCATCCCCGAGGACCGCCACCGTCAGGGCCTCCTACTGGAGGCATCGCTGTGGGAGAACCGGATTCTCGGACATCACACCCGGCCGCCGTCCAGTAACGGATTGTTCGTGACCAAGGCGGCTGCTCGCGCCGACACCCAACGCATCGTGGACGAATACGACGTCCGCACCCCGGGGATCGAGGTCAAGATTGGTTCACTCTCCGGCGGTAATCAGCAGAAGCTGATCGTCGGCCGTGAGATGAGCGGTACCCCGGTGTTGCTGATTGCGGCCCACCCCACCCGGGGTGTGGACGTCGGTGCCCAGGCCGCAATTTGGGATCACCTGCGGACGGCCCGCGCCGCCGGACTTGCCGTACTGCTGATTTCAGCCGACCTGGAGGAATTGATCGGAATGTCGGACACCCTGTCGGTGATCCTGCGTGGCGCGCTGGTGGCCACCTACAACCCTCGCGAAGTCACCCGCGAAGACCTGGGCGCGGCCATGACCGGGGCAGGTCAGTCCGGTGGCACCGATCCGGTCTCGGGCCGCGTCGATTTGGACAAATCCTGATGAAAAAATTTAACGCCCGCGGCGTCCTACTCAGTATTGCAGCGCCGGTCGGTGCCTTGTTTGTCGCTGTCCTTCTGACCGCGCTGATCTTGGCACTGAGCGGTTTCAGCCCCTTCGGCACCTTCGACGCGCTGGTTTCGGCCATCGGAGCCCCCCGAACCCTGGTCAACACCGCCAACCTGATGGCCGGGTACTACCTCTCCGCGGTGGCGGTGGCCATCGGTTTCAAGATGAACCTGTTCAACATCGGCGTCGAGGGTCAGTACAAACTGGCGGCGATGCTGGCCGGTGCCTTCGCCGGATCTGCCTTTGCCGCCGCGCTGCCGGGTTTCCTTCGCATCCTGTTGACCATCCTGGTCGCCGCCGCCGTCGGCGCTGCCTGGTCCGGTATCGCCGGTTTCCTGAAGGTGACACGCGGCGTCAGCGAGGTGATCTCGACCATCATGCTCAATGCCATCGCTTTGTCGATCATCGCTTACCTGATCATCCCGACGAAGCTCGGTGTTGAGGTCGGCACCCAACGGGTGCGGACCACCAAACCGATCACCGAGGGTGGCTATCTCCAGGGTTGGGATATGCCCGGTTCCTCATCGCCGCTGTACAGCACGCTGATTCTGGCCGCCATCGTGGGTGTCATCTATGCCGTGCTGCTCAATCGCACCGTGTTCGGTTTCACCCTGCGAGCCACCGGCCTGAACGAAACTGCCGCGGTGGCAAGTGGTGTCAACGTCAAGAGGATGATCATCACCACCATGCTGATGTCCGGTGCGGTGGCCGGTCTGGTCGGTATGCCGCAGTTGCTCAACGGTATTGATCACGCCTACTCGGCGCAGAACTTCCCGTCCGCCATCGGTTTCACCGGTATCGCCATTGCACTTCTTGGCCGCAACCACCCGATCGGAATCGCGCTGGCCGCAGCGTTGTGGTCGGTGCTGGACGCCTCGTCCAACCAGATCCAGGCGATCGCCAAAGTGCCGCTGGAAATCGTCCAGATCGTCCAGGGCATCATGGTTTTCAGTGTTGTCATCGCCTACGAACTGGTCCGTCGCTATCGCGTCGCGGCCGAGCAACGAGCGGTGGGTCGCGCGCTCGGTACGTTGAACGCGCCGGTGGCTGCGCAGTTGGCATCGGTGACCCCTGGTGCGGTGGTTTCCCCGGGTGATCCGGGTGATCCGGGTGATCCGGTTAATCCTGTTCCGCCTGCTGCGGCGCCGAACCTGACGAAGGACGAGAATTGATGACGACCGCAACGGAGTTCCTGCCGCCGGCCGCCGACACCAAGAAGCGCAAGATCAGCGGCAAGATGTGGCTGCTGATTGCCTTGGGGGTCTGCATTCTCATCTCGATCATCCGGGTTTGGACCGACGCACCCACCCTCACCTCCAAAGGGTTGACCGAGGAAGCGCTCAAGGCAGCGGTCCCGATCGCGCTGGCCGGTCTGGCCGGTCTGTGGTCGGAACGGGCCGGGGTGATCAACATCGGTCTGGAAGGCATGATGGTCTTCGGCACGTTCGGTGCCGGGTGGGCCGGCGCGAACTATGGACCGTGGGCCGCTGTCGGATTCGGCATCGCGCTCGGAATGGTCGGTGGGCTGCTCCATGCCTTGGCCACCATCACTTTTGGTGTCGATCACATCATTTCCGGTGTCGCGATCAACATCATTGCCCCGGCGCTGACGGTGTTCCTGGCCAAGATCGTTTTTGCCACCGCCGGTGGCGGAGTGCAGCGCACGTCCGGTCAGATTGCCGACCTGCCGCGCATCACCGTTCCGGGGCTCTCTCAGCTGTTGGACACTCTGGAGCAAAAGCAGTGGTTCTTGATCTCTGATGTCTCCGGCATCCTGCGCGGACTTACCACCGACGTCTCGATCCTGACCGTTTTCACCCTGTTTCTGTTCATCGGATCGTTCTTCATCCTCTGGCGTACCCGGTTCGGTCTGCGTCTGCGTTCCACCGGTGAAGCCCCGTATGCGGCCGAGTCGTTGGGCGTCAACGTGAATCGGTACAAGTACGCGGCCGTCGTGATCTCCGGCGGTCTGGCCGGTCTGGCCGGCGCTTTCCTGGTCATCCGCGGGCAGTTCCAGTCCGGCCAGACCCAGGGACGCGGGTTCATCGGCCTGGCGGCGTTGATCTTCGGTAACTACCGTCCCGGCGGAATCGCCATGGGCGCCGGACTGTTCGGATTCACCAGTGGCGCCACCAACTACGATCCCTCCGGTGACGGCACGGCGTTGCACTCGATGCTGCTGATCATCGTGCTGGCGCTGATCTTTGTTGGGGTACTCCAGTTCCGGCGTGGTCAGAAGGTGATCGCCGGCGTGATCGCGGTGATTGCGCTGCTGGCCGGGGTCTGGTTCTTCGCCACCGACCGGGTGCCGGTCGAACTGGCCAACGCCACCCCCTACGTGGTGACCTTGCTGGTGATGGGCCTTGCGTCCCAACGACTACGAGTACCCAAGGCTGATGGCTTGATATATAGGAAGGGCGGGCACTGATGTCTGACTTTGATTGGGAAGCACTGCGGGCGCTGGCCGCTGAAGCGGCACAACTGGCCTACTGTCCGTACTCCGGTCTGCAGGTCGGGGTGGCAGCCGTGGTCGATGACGGACGCATCATCACCGGCTGCAATGTCGAGAACGCTTCCTACGGTCTCGGTCTGTGCGCCGAGTGCACGCTGGTCGGGCAGTTGCGGATGACCGGCGGCGGGCGACTGGTGGCGTTGGCCTGCCGGTCCGGAACCGGTGATCTGCTGATGCCGTGCGGTCGCTGCCGGCAGGTGATCTACGAATTCGGGGGACCGGGACTGCTGGTGGACACGCCGTCCGGGATCAAGCC
>JBBSRY010000088.1:0-7601 GCA_038242595.1 Mycobacteriales bacterium | reverse complement strand
TGCTGGGTCTGCTCCTCGCCGCGCTACCGGCGGTGCTGACCCCGATCCCCGGGGACCGCGCGGTGCGAAAGAGCGCGGTGCGAAAGAGCAAGGTGGGCAAGTGATTTCATTTGAAAACGTCAGCTTCACCTATGACGGAGCCGGCGATCCGGTGCTGCGTGGCGTCAACCTGACGGTGCCGGAGGGGGAGTTGGTGTTGGTGGCCGGACCTACCGGGTCAGGTAAATCGACTCTACTGCGCGCGATCAATGGGCTCGTCCCACATTTCACCGGCGGCACCCTGGCCGGCCGGGTCGTGGTGTCCGGGATGGATACCGCCCATCATCAGCCACGTGACTTTGCCGCTGCCGTCGGCTATGTGGGTCAGGATCCGCTTGCCGGGTTTGTCACCGACACGGTCGAGGAAGAATTGGCCTACGCCATGGAGCAACTCGCGATCGCGCCGCAGGTGATGCGCAAGCGGGTGGAGGAGACACTTGATCTGCTCGGCATCGCTGGAATACGGGATCGGGCCTTACGGACCCTGTCCGGTGGTCAGCAACAGCGGGTGGCCATCGGTTCGGTGTTGACCGCCGGGGCCAGGATTCTGGTGTTGGACGAACCGACCTCGGCCCTGGACCCGACGAGTGCCGAGGAGGTCATCGCGGCCATGGTCCGGCTGGTTCACGATCTTGGCGTCACCGTCATCATCGCTGAACACCGGATGGAGCGGGTCGTGGAGTACGCCGACCGGGTCATACTGGTGGGCTTGGATGGCGACGTGAGTGCGGGACTGCCGGTACCGATGATGGCCGTATTACCGATCGCGCCGGCTGTGGTGCGGTTGGCCAGGGTGGCCGGCTGGTCGCCGGTGCCCCTGTCCGTCCGAGACGCCCGCCGACGGGCCGCCCCGCTACGAGACCGGTTGGGGGAGCCGGTAGTTGCCCGGGTGATGACGGATTCCAGGTTGTTGCTGGTAGCGGAAAAGGTGACGGTTCGTTACGGGACCCATACTGCGGTTGCAATGGTCGAAATGAGCGTGCGGGCCGGTGAGGTGGTGGCCCTGATGGGTCGCAATGGCTCTGGCAAATCGTCTTTGCTCTGGGCGTTGACCGGGGTGGGGCCGCGGCAGGCGGGTTCAGTTCTGGTGAACGGCGTCGAGACCAAGGGGCGTAAGCCCGATGCTGCCCGCGAGCTGATTGCGATGGTCCCGCAGAGTGCTTCGGATTTGCTATATATGGACACGGTGGTAGCCGAATGTGCTGCGGCCGATAGTGAATCGGACTCGGCGCCGGGCACCTGTCAACGGCTGCTGAACTCAATGGTGGCCGGGTTGGACTCTCAGATGCATCCACGGGATCTGTCCGAGGGGCAACGGCTGGCCCTGGTGTTGGCGGTGCAGTTGACCGCCAGGGCCCCGGTGCTCCTGTTGGACGAACCCACCAGAGGGCTGGACTATCGTGCCAAGGCGCATTTGGCGACAGTTCTGCGAGGCCTGGCCGCCGCCGGTCGAGGCATCGTCATCGCCACCCACGACGTAGAATTTGTTGCCGAGGTCGCCCAACGCGTGTTGGTGATGGCCACCGGTGAGGTCGTTGCCGACGGCCCGACCGCTGACGTCATCGCCTCCTCGCCGGCATTTGCTCCACAGGTGGCGAAGGTGTTGGCGCCGGCTGCCTGGTTGACGGTGGACCAGGTTGCCCGCGCATTGGATGTCACCACTCATGGCTGAGGCTCGGATTGAGGCAATCCCGGTGAAGCCGTGGTCGGCGGCGATCCTGACTGTCACCAGTGTGGCCGGACTGTTCATGTTCGGTTGGCCGTTGCTGATCCCGGTACAGCCGTCGCTGGTCGAAGTCGGTGCGAGCGGATATTCGCCCTACATCTTTGTCGCGGTGCTACCGATCCTGGTGCTGTTGACCCTGGCTCAGATGTCCGACGGTGGAATGGATTCCAAAGCGTTGGCGATGTTGGGCGTGTTATCGGCCATCAACGCGGCATTGCGTCCCCTCGGCGCCGGCGTGCAGGGAATTGAACTGGTGTTCTTCCTGCTCATTCTGGCCGGCCGGGTGTTCGGTCCTGGCTTCGGCTTTCTGCTCGGCTGTACCTCGATGTTCGCCTCAGCGCTTTTGACGGCCGGGGTTGGTCCGTGGCTGCCGTTCCAGATGCTCTGCGCTGCGTGGATCGGGATGTTCGCCGGTCTGCTGCCGCGCAGCATATTTGGCACCCCGATCCGCGGAGCCGGCGAAATTGCGCTATTGGCCATCTTCGCGGTGGTAGCGGCGTATGGCTACGGTCTGCTGATGAACCTATGGTTCTGGCCATTTCTGACGGCTGCCACGATGTCGGATCCTGGACTGTCCTATATCCCGGCTGCTGAGATTGGCGAAAATCTGCACCGGTTCATCGTTTTCACCCTGATCAGTTCGACCGCCACCTGGGATACCGGACGAGCCATCACCAGCGTCATCGCGGTCGTGGTGGTCGGACCGGCGGTACTGCTGGTACTGCGACGGGCAGCCAGAAGGGCTCATTTCGAACCGGGCCCACTCGCCGCCGGGGCAGTGGTTGCGCAGTAGCCTGCCGACACCAATGAAAACGGTTAGTGAGCGGTCCAGGCACCGTCGATGACCAGATCGGAACCGCTGATGGAGGCGCTGGCGGGGCCGCACAGGTAGACGGCCGCCGCTGCCACTTCGGACGGTTCGATCAATCGCTTGACCGGCGACGCGGCCAGCAAAATCTCCGAGAGCACCCTGTCCTGCGAGATTCCGTTTTCCCGCGCCTGGTCGGCGATCTGGCTATCCACCATCGGAGTGCGGACGTAACCGGGGTTGATGCAGTTACTGGTGACGCCGTGTTCGCCACCTTCCACGGCAATCACCTTCGAGAGCCCTTCCAAACCGTGTTTGGCCGTCACGTAGGCGCCTTTGAAGGGGCTTGCGACCCGACCGTGGGCCGAGGAGATATTGATGATTCGACCCCAACCGCGCTGATACATCCCAGGCAACACCGCCTTGCTCAGTACGAACGGAGCAGTCAGCATCAGCGCCAACATCAACTCGAACTTGTCGGTAGGAAAATCCTCCAGTCGCGAGATGTGCTGCACACCAGCATTATTCACCAAAATATCGATATCGCCGCAAACGCTGCTCACCGCCTCCTCGAGTCCGGAAATATCGGACAGGTCGATCGCCAGGGCCTGGGCACCCAGTTCCGCGGTCACGGACTTGAGACCCTCCGCGTCGCGATCAACGGCAATGATGGATGCGCCCTGAGCGGCGAGGCCGGCGGCAATGGCGCCGCCGATCGCACCGGCTGCGCCGGTGACCAGAGCGCGGCGGCCGGTCAGGCTGAGCGTGGGCGGCAGGGGAGGAGCAGCATGCGAGGCGGTAGTCATCCACTCACCCTAAGCAGCGCCGCTCAGAGTGTTTTCATCAGGTGGGAAGCGATCACGCCGGCAAACCGATCGGCAGCAGCGGGGCACCGGGTGATGAACAACTCGGGCTCGATGAGTTCGAGTTCCATGACCTGCGGCCCGGTCCTGGCCTGCACCACATCGACCCTGGCATAGGCGACCTCACCGGGGGCGCAGGCGATCGCCGCGCTGGCAACCTCCAGTTCGGCGTGGGTTGGTTCATGGTCGTGGACCTGGCCGCCATATTCGAACTGGACGCGAAAATCTTTTGCTGTCGGAACTTTTCGGACCGCATGACTGAACTTGCCGTCGAAGAAGATCAACGAACGTTCGCCATCGGTGATGCCGTCGACGAAGGGCTGGATCAAGACATCGGAGAGCACCGCCAGTTGGTGAAGATGGTGCAAGGCCGCCGGATCGCTCAGCCGGAACCGTCCGACGCCGATCGCGCTGGCAGAGCTTGCCGGTTTGATGATGACCTCGTCAGCGCCGAACGGCAGCTGCGGCATCGATTCAACGGCGCCGTGGCGGATCAGAACGGTGGGGACGACCGGAATGCCTTTCGCGGCCAACTCGACCAGATAACCCTTGTGGCAGTTCCACTTGACCACCGGAATGGGGTTGAGTAACAGTCCTGGAAGACCGCTCAGGGTATCCAGGAACACCGGCAGCTGCTGGTGGTAATCCCAGGTGCTGCGAATGACATAGGCAGCTGCCGCCACGTTCAGCAGCGCCGGGTCGGACCACCCGATGATCTGCGGGTGAATCCCGATGCTCCTGAGCGCTGCTGCGAGCAAGGGGGTTTCTGGATCAGGGAACGGCAGCGGATCAACGGTGAGTAACACAACGGTTGGCACGTCGGAACTTTCCTGGATTTCGCTCTACTCGGCCGACCCGGTGGGTGCGCGGCTCGGTTTGGTCTTGGCCTTGTCCCGCTTGCGGGCTCCTTGGGTCGGCGGCGGAGCCGGTTCCAAGGTGGCCCCGCCGGTGAGCCGGTCGGCCAGCGAGTCCAGATCCTGACGCAATTTGTCCACCTCGCCGCGGATGTAATCGCGGGTGGCAACCTCGTTGATGGCGACCCGGAGGGCAGCAATCTCGCGAGCCAAATACTCGGTACCGGCCCTGGTCTGAGTGGCCCGATTCCGATCCTCGTCCAGCGAGATCCGGTCACGATCGTCCTGCCGATTCTGCGCCAACAGGATCAGCGGAGCGGCGTAGGCGGCCTGGGTGGAGAACGCCAGATTCAGCAGGATGAACGGGTAGGGATCCCAGCCATTGCCCGCGGCAATGATGTTGATGGCGATCCAGGCGATCACCAGAAGAGTTTGCCAGAACAAGAATTTTCCGGTGCCAAGGAATCTGGCCAGCCGCTCGGAGAGCCGACCGAATGAATCCGGGTCGACCTTGAAATTGAACCGGCCGGTGGTCTTGGGTTGGTCCAGCGGGCGGCGAGTAGCGGTCCGCTTTTTCGAGTCAGCCACTGGCACCGCCGGAGATGTCGAGATGGTCGGCGTTCTCACGCCAGTGGTCCGGCAGCAGATGATCAAGCAGATCGTCCACCGACACCGCACCGAGCAGGTGATTCTCCTCGTCCACCACCGGCGCACACACCAGGTTGTAGACAGCCAGGAATCTGGTGACCTCGCTGATATCGGCATCAGGGGACAATCTGGCCATATCGGTATCCAGCGCACCGGCCACCAGATCGAACGGGGACTCCCGCAACAATCGCTGGGTATGCACACAGCCCAGATAACGCCCGGTCGGTGTCGACTGCGGGGGGCGGCAGACGAACACCATCGACGCCAGCGCCGGCGTCAGATTCGGCGCTCGCACCCGGGCCAACGCCTCCGCGATGGTCGCGTCCGGAGTCAACACCACCGGTTCCGGGGTCATCAAACCACCGGCGGAATCAAAGGAGTACTGCATCAGACGTTTGACCGGCGCAGATTCTTCTGGCTCCATCAACTCCAGCAACCGCTCGGAAAGTCCGGGCGGGAGTTCGCCGAGGAGATCGGCGGCGTCATCCGGAGCCATTGCCTCCAGGATGTCGGCGGCCCTGGCCTCGTCCAAGTGCGTCAGCACATCCTTCTGATCGTCCTCGGAAAGCTCTTCGACGACACCGGCCAGTCGTTCATCATCCAGCGCATCGGCCAAATCATGTCTACGGGCCAGACTCAGATCCCGGAATACCGAGGCGGCATCGGCCGGTCGCATCCCCGCCATGTTGACCAGTATTTGCTGGGTGGCCGGATCGGTCCCGGTGAGGTTGTGCAGATCGGTACCCCGGACGTCACCCCAGCCCAACACCTGCACGGGCGGGCGGCGACCCAGCAACGTACCGCGGGAGCGAACCGCGATCCGGTTGACCAGCCAGTCCCTGGTGCGGCTTTGTTCCATCCCGGCATCGACGATCAGCACCGACGTCTGGGTGGTGGCGACCGTCACCTTGGTGCCCATCAGTTGGCCGACCACCAGAACCTCGGTCGGACGTTGTTCAAATCGGCGTAACGAGACCGACCCGGTGGCCAGCGTGACCGCATTGGCCTCGATGGTGGTGACCCGCAGCATCGGCACGAAAATCGGTTTGCGAGTAGGTAGATCGACCACCACACCGAGCACCCGAGGGGGTTGTCGATCCAGTCGCAGCGCTGCCACCACATCACGAACCTTGCCGATGGATTCACCGTCAGGGCCGTACACGGGTAGCCCGGCAAGCTGCGCTACGAAGACCTTCATGTTGGCGACCACCCGCTCAGCTTAAAGGGGGTGTCCGGTGTTATTTCCCGCCTCTGGTGCGGGGCCGGGGCGACCGCGGGGCGCCGGAATGGGCTTGAGCCACAGATGCAACCCGTAAGGTGGCACGGTTGCCTTCTACGAATTTTAAGGAATCCATGCGTATCCGGCCCTTCATCGCCGTCCTTCCGCTGCTCCTGCTCGCCGCCTGTGGCACCGAGCCGGAAGTAGCTGTCAATTCCAGTCCTACCGGGCAGGTATATGGCCCGGCCACCCCCGCTGCCACCGTGGCCGGTACCGCCATCCCGGCTGCGCAATTGCCCAGTGCCAGCGGAAAGTTTGGCGAGAAGCCGATACTGACCTTCCCGACCACCCCGCCACCGCCGAATCTGCAGCGCGCGACAATCTCCGAAGGCACCGGCACCGAGGTGAAGACCGGGGACACCGTCATCGTCAATTACCTGGGCCAGGTGTGGGGAGGAGCCACCGCCTTCGACAATTCCTATGACGAAGGCAAGAGCGCCTTCGACTTTGCCATCGGAACCGAGGCGGTGGTGTCCGGCTGGGATGCCGGACTGGTCGGGGTCAAAGCCGGCTCTCGGGTGATGTTGACCCTGTCTCCGTCCGACGGCTACGGCGCGAAGGGTAACGAGGGCGCCGGTATCAAGGGAACCGACACCCTGGTATTTGTGATCGACGTGGTTGCCACTCTGTCGAAGGATCAGATGGGCCAGGCCGACGCGGTGGTTCAGCCAGAAACTGCCGACCTGCCGATCATCAATGGCGCTCTCGGCGCCATCCCCACCGGCAGTACCATCCCCGATGGCACCACCGAGCCGACCGAGGTCACCACCACCGTCATCGCTGAGGGCACCGGTGCGCCGGTGGTCGACGCCCCGGTCTACCTGCAATTTGCCGCCTATGGTTATGACGGTGTGCAGCAGGGTGCGACCTGGGATTCCTCCGGTCCGTCGAAAGTGGAGACGCTGGCAGACATCCCAGAACTGGCCGGCTTGATCGGGATCCCGGTGGGGAGCCGGGTGCTGCTGCAAATCCCAGGCACCGCCGAGTTGCCGGCCACCGCGTCCGCCGAAGCGCAGCCCGCGAGTCCCGCAGCCATCTTCGTCATGGACATCATTTACCAGTAGTTCTCGCCGCGGCTCGCCGCATCGCACTTCAGCCTGCCGAATGTCACTGACAAAGCCCCCGAGACGTGTGCTCGGGGGTCTTGTTGCTTCTCCGAAGATCCATCGGGGCAGGGCATAGTGGACAGGACGTGAAGTGAATTCTGATGAAACGATGGAGTGTGAAACGTGGCGACAAACGGCCGCAATAAGTCGACAGGAGCGTCCGGTGAAGATAAAGGGCCGGCTCCTGAGGCCACCCACAAGGGCCGTGAGGCACCGGGTCAGGAAGTACGGACCGCGGTGGGCAGTGGGCCGCGCAAGAACCCCTCCAAACGCGATTC
>JBBSRY010000087.1:0-7625 GCA_038242595.1 Mycobacteriales bacterium | reverse complement strand
TCCTGGGAGTGCTGGCATCTCCGCTGCTGTACGTGCTCGGCCGGGTATTTGCGCGGCAGGCGCAACGAAATGAACGAGAGTTCACCGAGATGGTGCAGCGGTGACTCTGAGCCATCCGGCCACCCTGATCGCAGTCATTGTGGTGGTGTTGGCCACGGTGGCGATCGGAGCCTACGGTCAGCGGTTCTCGCGCACGACCAGCGACTTCCTGGTGGCGTCGCAATCGGTACCGCCGGGTTGGAACGCGGCCGCCATCTCCGGCGAGTACCTGTCCGCGGCATCCTTCCTGGGCATCGCCGGGCTCATCGTTCAGTTCGGCCCTGACGCGCTGTGGTACCCGGTGGGTTTTACCGCCGGCTACCTGGCGTTGCTGTTGTTCGTCGCCGCTCCACTGCGCCGATCCGGCGCCTTCACGGTGCCCGACTTCACCCAGATCCGTTGGCAGTCAACAAAATTGCGCAAGCTGAGCACGGCGGCCGTTCTGGTCATCCTCTGGTTCTACCTGGTCCCACAACTGCACGGCGCCGGCCTCATCCTGCACGCCATCCTCGGGGTGCCGTCCTGGGTGGGCATCGTGGTGGTGGGAGTGGCGGTGACCGCCAATGTGGTGGCCGGCGGGATGCGCAGCATCACCATCGTGCAGGCGTTTCAGTACTGGCTCAAACTGGCAGCGCTGGTGATCCCCACCCTGGTACTGGTGGCCCACCTTGGCGGGCAGACCCTGCTGCCATTCAAGACCGAATGGGCCGAACCCGGTATGGGATTGGGTGGGCCACTCCCGCTCGCGGAGGTCTATTCATTGGTGCTGGCAACATTTTTGGGCACAATGGGGCTGCCGCACGTGCTGGTTCGGTTCTATACCAATGTCGATGGCCCGGCGGCCCGTCGCACGACCGTGCACGTACTGGGACTTCTCGGCCTGTTCTATTTGTTTCCCACCATTCTCGGTCTGCTCAGCCGGTCGGTGTTGGGTTCGCCCGGGCCCAATGGGCCGGATCTGGTGTTGCTCGATCTGCCGACGACCGCCATCCCGGGCATCGTCGGGTCATTGCTGGCCGCGTTGATCGCGGCCGGGGCCGTCGCAGCATTCCTGTCCACCTCATCCGGTCTGGTGGTCGCGGCCGCCGGTGTGCTGTCCACCGATCTCCTGCGTGGCCGGGTCCGTGACTTCCGATTGGCCGCAATCATCGCAGCCAGCATCCCCATCGTGTTGGCTCTCGGTACCGCCGGGCTGGACATCACCCGCGTGGTGGGGATGGCTTTTGCCGTTGCTGCGTCCACGTTCTGCCCGCTGTTGGTGCTGGGAATCTGGTGGCGGGGGATAACCGCCATCGGCGCTGCAGCCGGCGTCCTGCTCGGCGGCGGGTTGGCTCTGACCGCGGTCGTTCTGAGTATCTTTGCCCGAAACTCGATCGGGGAGCTGGGCTGGTTGTTCGCCCAGCCGGCTGTCATCACCGTCCCCATCGCCTTCGGCACCATGGTGATCACCTCACTAGCCACCAAGAATCGGGTTCCCGCCGACGTGGACGGAATTCTCGCCCGGTTGCACTTGCCGGGTAATGCCGAACCCGTCCCGGATTGAAGTGTGGCGTGGACCACTTACCGCAGCCACTCGACCGTTTATCGCCGAGCACCGGTAGTGGACGCATTGTCTCTTCTTGAAACAGCCGAATCTGCTTAACGTCTGCGCTTGTCATAGCCGTGTTACGACAAGGAGGTCGGATGCCGCATTCCAGTAATGCCGCCGAAAAGGATTGGCAGGAGGTTCAGGAAAGTCCTGAATTTGCCCGCTTGCGAAAAGCTGTTCGTGGGTTTGCTTTCCCGGTCACCATAGGGTTCTTGTCCTGGTACCTGCTGTACGTCCTGTTGACCGCCTATGCGCGAGATTTTGTCAGTATCAAGGTCTTCGGCAGCGTCAATGTGGGGTTTGTACTGGGCTGGCTGCAGTTTCTCACCACCTTCGGGATTGCCATTGCCTACTCCAGATATGCCAACCGCAAGGTGGACGATCTGGCCGAAGAGATCCGCATTGATCTGGAGGCCCAAGCGGTCGCCGAAGCCGCCGCGAAAGATGGATTGCAAAAATGACACTCATCCAGAATGTCGCAGCCGAAGCGGTCGCAGAAGAAGGTGGCCACGAAACTCTGACGATCGTACTGTTCGGTGTCATCGTCGCCCTGACCCTGGGAATTACCGTCTGGGCCAGTCGGCAAAATCGTACTGCCGCTGACTTCTATGCCGGCGGAAGGTCTTTCACCGGTTTCCAGAACGGGATGGCCATCGGCGGCGACTATATGTCGGCCGCGTCCTTCCTCGGGATCACCGGAATCATCGCGCTGTACGGCTACGACGGATTCCTCTACTCGATCGGTTTCCTGGTTGCCTGGTTGGTCGCACTGCTGTTGGTGGCCGAACTGATGCGCAACACCGGTAAATTCACCATGGCCGATGTCCTGAGCTTTCGGATGCGACAGCGTCCGGTGCGGACCGCGGCCTCGATCTCCACCGTCGTGGTGTCGATTTTCTATCTGCTGGCGCAGATGGTCGGCGCCGGTGAGCTGGTCTCGCTACTGCTCGGAGTGAGTTCGGCGGCGGCCAAGAACGGCGTCATCGCTCTGGTCGGTCTGCTGATGATCATCTATGTGGTGTTCGGCGGGATGAAGGGCACCACCTGGGTGCAGATCATCAAGGCCATCCTGCTGATGATCGGTACCGCGGTGCTGACCGTCTGGGTGCTGGCCAAATACGGCTTCAACATCTCCGCCTTGATGGACGCCGCGGCCACCGCTTCCGGTAAGGGAGATGCATTCTTGGAGCCAGGCCTTCGCTACGGAGTTGAAAATGCCGACGCCACCAAAACCTTGATCTCCAAACTGGACTTCATCTCACTCGGCTTGGCGCTGGTGTTGGGAACTGCAGGCCTGCCGCACGTTCTCATCCGGTTCTACACCGTGCCCGATTCCAAGGCCGCTCGTAAGAGCGTCAACTGGGCCATCGGCATCATCGGCCTGTTCTACCTGATGGTGCTCGTGTTGGGTCTGGGCGCTGCAGCGCTCGTGGGCGGCGAAGCCATCACGGCGCAGAGCAAGGGCGGCAATACCGCAGCTCCGCAGCTGGCCGAAGCCCTGGGCGGCCAGGGAACCAGCCTCGGGGCGGCGATGTTGGCATTGATTGCCGCCGTCGCATTCGCCACCATCCTCGCTGTGGTTGCCGGTTTGGCCTTGGCCTCCTCGGCATCGGTGGCGCATGATCTGTATGCCAATGTCATTCGTCGTGGTAAGGCAACTGACGCGCAGGAGATCAAGGTTGGTCGTTGGGCAGCGGTCATCATCGGCGCGGTGTCCATCGGTCTGGCCATCCCGGCGCAGAACCTGAATGTGGCGTTCCTGGTGGCACTGGCCTTTGCCATTGCTGCGTCGGCGAATCTGCCGGCGATCCTGCTCTCGTTGTTCTGGCGCAAGTTCAACACTCGCGGCGCCACCTGGGGCATCTACGGCGGCCTCGGCTCGGCGTTGACCCTGCTGATCTTCTCGCCGAATGTTTCCGGCACGGCGACCAGCCTGTTCAAGACCATGGACTTCTCCTGGTTCCCGCTCGCCAACCCCGGGTTGATTTCGATCCCGCTCGGTTTCGCCTTTGCCATCGTCGGAGCTCTCACCAGTTCCGAGCGTGACAAGGCCAAATGGGCCGAACTGGAAGTTCGCTCCCTCACCGGAATCGGTTCTGAGAAGGCGGCAAAGCATTAATCACTCCCGAAAGATGTTGCGGCCCGGACTGCCTGGCAGTCCGGGCCGGCATCGGCCATTGGCGGCAATTGTTGATGCGTAGGGTGGGTGGTATGACCCTGGCTCAGACCGAACGCGCTGCCCTGGCCGACCTCTTTGATCAGGTCGGGCCGGACCACCCCACACTGGACGAGGGCTGGGTGACCAGTGACCTGCTGATCCACCTGCTGATCCGGGAGCGTCGACCGGATGCGGTCATCGGCATGGTGATCAAACCGCTCGCCGGTTGGACCGAAAAGGTAGAAAACGGATTCAAGGAGCTCGCGTGGGCCGAGCAGGTCGACCTGTTCCGGCAAGGGCCGCCGACCCTGAGTCTGGCCGGCATCCCCGGGGTGGATGCGGTCATGAACTCGATGGAGCACTTCATCCATCACGAGGATGTCCGACGCGGCAAGCAACCGTGGGAACCGCGCACACTGGACGAACAAACCAACAACAAGATCATCGCAATGCTGACCAGCTTCCCGATGTCACTCTCGTTCAAGAAACTCAAGACCGGTATCACTGTCCGGCTTCCCGACGATCGGCCGCTGGCAGTGGCCACCGGCGAACCGCGGGTCGTGCTTCATGGCGAGCCGGCCGAGATCCTGCTCTGGGTCTCCGGACGCCGCACTGCTTGCCGCGTGCGGATCGAGGGGGATGAGGAGGCCCTTCGGCATCTCGAGTTGGCCATTGCCGGCGAGTAATTTGCCGGTACCCCAGGGCCGCGGCGTAAAGAATGCGGCTTGGACCCAATCTTCGATAAAACCTTCCGGTGGGCGTGGTTACGGTTTATGGTGGCGCCCCGTCCCGGTAGCGTTAGGGGTATGACAACCTTGTTCGCCGGCCCAACCGGACGCCCAGGACGCCCTTTCGGGACCACCCTTACCGCGATGGTCACCCCGTTCGACGCCGCCGGCAAGTTGGATCTCAAGGTTGCCGCCGAACTGGCCGGCTATTTGGTTGACAACGGCAACAACGGTCTCGTACTCAACGGCACCACCGGCGAAGGCCCTACCACCACCGATGCTGAAAAGGCGGACCTGATCCGGCTTGTCGTGGAAACAGTCGGAAATCGGGCAACCATCGTCGCCGGCGCCGGAACTTATGACACCGCGCATTCCATCGAGTTGTCGCGGCAGGCCGAAAAGGCCGGTGCGCACGGCTCTTTGCTCGTCACCCCGTATTACTCACGTCCCCAGCAGGCCGGCCTGATCGCGCACTTCACCGCAATCGCCGACGCCACCGATCTGCCGGTGATGCTCTACGACATCCCGCCGCGCTCGGTGGTCGGCATCGACGTCGACACCCTGCTGCGGTTGGCCGAACATCCGCGGATCTGCGCCGTCAAGGACGCCAAGGGTGATCTGTACTCCGGTTCGCAGGTGATGGCCGGCAGCGACCTGGCTTTCTACTCCGGCGATGACAACCTGACCCTGCCGTGGATGAGCATCGGCGCCGTCGGCGTGGTCAGCGTTCTGGGGCACGTCCTGGGTAACCAGATCAAGGCCATGGTCGACACCGCCAACAGCGGAGATTTTGCCACCTCGCGCAAGTGGCACAACGCATTACTTCCGGCGCACAGCGCCATGGGCCGCTGCGGCGGCGGTGCCGGACTGGTGTTTTCCAAAGCGGCCCTCCGGCTGCGGGGGATCGACGTCGGGGAACCCCGACTACCCCAAATTCCGGCCACTCCTGGCCAAATCGAACTCATCGCCAGTGATCTGGCAAGGATCGGAACATCTGTATGAGCAGTATGAGCACGCAAGTTCGCCCCAAGCTCTACCCGCCGCCCCGTTTGGCCAAAGATGCCCTGCGCATCGTGGCGCTGGGCGGTATCGGCGAAATCGGCCGGAATATGACCGTCTACGAGTACCGCGGCAAGCTGCTGGTGGTCGACTGTGGCGTGTTGTTCCCCGAGGCCACCGAGCCCGGTGTCGATCTGATCCTGCCGGACTTTCGGCTGATCGAGGATCGCGTCGAAGACATCGAAGCAGTCATCATCACACACGGTCATGAGGACCATATCGGTGCTCTGCCGTGGCTGCTGCGGCTACGCCGCGACGTCCCGGTGCTCGGCGCGCAGTTCTCGTTGGCGTTGATTGCCTCCAAATGCCGTGAGCACCGAATCACCCCGAAACTGCAGACCGTCCGGGAGGGCGAGCTGATTTCGGTCGGGGATTTCGATCTCGAGTTCTTCGCGGTCAATCACTCCATCCCGGACGCGCTGGCCGTCGGGATCCGTACGCCGGCCGGCACCGTGCTGCACACCGGTGACATCAAGCTCGATCAACTCCCGCTGGACGGCCGGCTGACCGACCTCGGTGGCTTCTCCCGGTTCGGCGACGAGGGCGTTGACCTGTTCTTGGTGGATTCCACCAATGCCGAGGTCCCTGGGTTTGTGGCCCCGGAGCGCGAAATTGGCCCGGTCCTGGATAGATTCATCGCCTCTGCCAAGCAGCGCGTCATCGTTGCCTCCTTTGCCTCCCACGTGCACCGCATCCAGCAGGTCGTCGACTCGGCGTACGCAAATGGACGCAAGATCGCCTTTGTCGGCCGCTCCATGGTCCGCAATATGCAGATCGCCCAGGAACTGGGTTATCTGACCGTGCCGGACGGGCTGGTCCGCTCCATGGACAAGATTCTGGATCTACCGCCGGAGAAGGTCGTGTTGATCTCCACCGGTTCGCAGGGGGAGCCACTCTCGGCACTGTCCCGGATGGCGCGCGGCGATCACCGACAGGTCAACCTGGTGTCCGGCGACACCGTCATCCTGGCGTCCTCGATGATCCCCGGCAACGAGACCTCTGTTTTCACCGTGGTCAACGAACTGGCCCGGATCGGTGTTCAGGTGGTGCATCAGGGGATGGCCAAGGTGCACGTCTCCGGACACGCTTCGGCCGGGGAGTTGCTGTATCTGTATAACGCGGTGCGCCCGAAGAATGTGATGCCGGTGCACGGCGAATGGCGTCACCTACGGGCCAATGCCAAACTCGCCACCTTGAGCGGCGTTCCCGAGGATCGAGTCGTCCTGGCCCCGGATGGCGTGGTTGTCGACCTGATCAAGGGCAAGGCCGAAATTGTCGGCGTGGTCGAGGTAGGTCACGTCTACGTCGACGGCAACGCCGTTGGTGACGTCGGCGATGCGACCCTGTCCGATCGTTTGGTGCTGGGCGAGGGCGGATTCATCGCCATCACGGTGGCCATCGACGGCACCACCGGACGGGCCATCTCGCCGCCGAAGATCTCCGGGCGAGGTTTCTCCGACGACCCCAAGGCACTGGATTCTGTGGTCCCGCTGGTGGAAATGGAACTGGCCCGAAGCGAGAACGACGGCATCACCGATCCGCACCGGATCGCGCAGGCGGTTCGCCGGGTTGTCGGTCGTTGGGTGGGCGATACCTACCGTCGTCGGCCGATGATCGTGCCTACCATCATCACCCTCTGATGATCTTTCACCTCACGCTGGCTTCGGACTGGAAACAGTCCGAAGCCGCTGGGCTGCATACGATTTCAGGTCGTGGAATGACGCTGGAAGGTGAGGGCTACCTCCACTTCTGCTACGCCGAGCAACTCTCCGGTGTTGCGGGACGGTACTGGACCGGATTGACGGAGCCGGTGTGCTTGCTCACCGTCGACCCGGACCTGCTCGACCAACCGGTGATCGCCGAAAACACCTCGGGTGGTACCGAACTATTTCCGCATCTGTATGGACCGCTGGCGGTGTCCGCGGTCGTGGACGTTCGCGTGTTGAATCCGGGCCCCGACGGAACTCTCGATCTGTCGGCCGGCTGAATCAGCAGATTCCCAGGGCCTGTCTCCCGATCGGCTTCACACTAAAAACGTTCCCGCGGGAACGCT
>JBBSRY010000086.1:0-7630 GCA_038242595.1 Mycobacteriales bacterium | reverse complement strand
ATCGCCACTGCGACGAAGCCTTTGAGCGCGAGGGCAGCACCGAGGGTGGCCACCGCGAAGGTCTTCGGCCCGACCAGTGGGCCGGTCAGCCCGGCAAGAACGCCGGTAAATACGAAGGCGCCCAACGCCAGGAACTTGACGTTGATCCCGCGCAACAGCGCTGCATCCCGGTCCTCGGCCATGGCAAGTAGGGCAAGGCCGGTGAGCGAGCGCCGGCTATACAAAGTGAGGAGGCCGCCAATGGCGACGACGCTGATAATCAGTACCAGTTCCACCGCTCCCACCCGACCACCGAGCAGGGTCAGGGTGGCATCGGATCCGACCGGCGGAACCTTCAGTACCTGGTCGCCCCAAATCAGCCGAGTGACGCCATCGAGCAAGGTGGCCATGCCCAGGGTGGTGACCAGATGCGCATGGGCGCCCTTGACCGGCCGGATCGCAATGAATTCTTCGATCAACGCGACCAACCCGACCCCGACCGCGGCGATGGCAAATACCAACACCACCGGCAGGTCCGCAACCACCAAACCCCAGTAGCTGACAAAAATCGCCAACATCATCAACTGGGCGTGTGCAAAGTTGAAAGTGGTGTACGCGATGTACACCACTGTGTAGCCGATTGCCACCAAGGCGTAAACCGCCCCGATGGACAAACCCGACCAAATCGGCGTCATCGGACCTCCTCTGTGTTGCAAAAACTCATCTGGCGGCGGTCGCGCCGATGCAGACCACTATAGTTGCCCTACCAAGCGCTTGCTACCTTTTGGGGAGAATATTTGTATCGGCCCACCGCGGTAGGGCGATCCAGGTCTCCGGATCCATCGGTCCAAGCGTCATCCTCAGACAGGGAACCACTCATGGACACTAACGAACTGATCGACTTGGGTGTGGCACCTGGCGTCAGCAATTGGCTCGCCGCAAAGCTGCCCGCGGCGACACTGCCACTTACCTACCGTCGACTTACCGGCGGGCGTTCGAACCTGACCTTCCTGGTGTCAGATGCGAACGGTTTTCGGTGGGTCCTGCGGCGGCCGCCCCTGGGGGACCACCCCAAGACGGCCCATGATGTTGTCCGCGAAGCGCGGTTGCTGGCCGGGGTCGCCGGTGACGTGCCAGTACCCGCAGTCCTGGCCGTTTGCGAGGACCTCACGGTTACCGGTGCGCCCTTCGTCGTGCTGGAGTATCTGGACGGGCTGTCACTGCGCGACCCGGCAGGCGTCGAAGCGTCGCTGACCGTGGCCGAACGGGCAACCGTCGGCCCGGCACTGATCGATGCGCTGGTTGCGCTGCACCGGGTGGACCCAGCACGACTTGGCCTGGGAAAGCTGGCCGAGCGCCGGGACCACGTCAGTCGGCAATTGCATCGGTGGGAGGAAAATTGGCAGCGAACCGCCACCCGGGCGCTCCCCGACCTCCAGCAGGCACACGCATTGCTCTCCTCACGGGTCCCAGAACAAGAGCGCAGCGCCATCGTGCACGGCGATTTCCGGTTGGACAACTGCCTGATCGATCGGACAGGACGAGTGCACGGGGTGCTGGATTGGGAGTTGGCCACGGTGGGAGACCCGCTGGTCGATCTCGGCCAGTTCCTGGTCTACTGGGCCGAACCCGGCGATAATTACACCGCGCTCTACTCACCGCCTACGACCGCCCCCGGGTTCACTTCCCGCGAGGAGTTGCGAGATCAATATTTCCAATCTTCCGGCGGGCGGGCGACATCGATCGATTTCTACCTGGCACTCAACTGGTGGAAAACAGCCTGCATCGTGGAAAATGTCTACTCCAGAATGCGAAATAACGTGATGGGTTCCTCGGATAGAACTCCGAAATCCTTCGGTGAGCAAGCTGCAGGACTTGCCGCGCAGGCTCTTTCCGTCGCCTCGAGGCTGGCATGATAACCGATCAGACTGACCTGCCAAGCCGAATTCATTTCGCCAACCCGATCAGCGTCAGTTCCAATCCCACGGCCTCCTGGGATCTTGGGACCGAACTGGATATGTATGCAGAACTTCCGGTGGACGGCGTTGGCCTCTCCGCGTTCAAACTTGCCAATCATGGCTGGCAAAAAGCAATTTCGGCCATCGTCGCCAGAAAGTTGCCAGTGAAGTTCCTGGCTCATGGCCTGACTGCTCAGCCAGGCGACAATCTGCGCTGGAAGGCAGATCTGGACCTATTGTCGGGAGCCGTGACCGCCGCAGCACGGCTGGGCGCGCCGACGGTCTTTTTCACCAGTGGACCATCGGGCATCTTGACCTGGGAGCAGGCAGCCGACCGGCTCGCGCAGCACCTCAAACCGCTGATCCAACTGGCTCAGGACATGGGGGTAGCACTGGCGGTGGAGAACACCATGTCGATGAACGGCCATATCAGCTTCGCGCATAGCATTCGCGACGCCCTGGAACTTGCCGAGATATTGGACGTGGGAATGTGTGTCGATCTTCTTTGCGGCGCACAGGACGCCGGCCTTGAGGCGACACTGAGCCGCGGTTTGCCCCGGATCCAGATCATCCAGGTCAGCGACTTCCGGTGGGGAACCCGAAGCTTGCCCAACCGGTGGGTGCCCGGTGATGGGGACCTACCGATGTCGCAGTTACTTGCTCGGACCCTTGATGTCGGCTACACCGGACTCGTCGATATCGAAATTCTGGGTCCGGCCATCGATCTTGAAGGTCCGGAGTCGGCATTGCGACGTTCCCTTAGCTGGCTCGGCTCCCAGTTGGGTCGCTGACCCCTGCGCTAGTGCCCGTCGCGATACTCTCGCAACGGGAGTGCAGTATCGGTGCCGACGCTGAGTTGCTGCCGATCCGCCGGCCATTCGGTGAGCGCCACGGCGGGCCGCAAGCTTGCCAGCGACCTTCCGGCGAGCTGCTGATACACCCTGGTGCCATTGGCCTTCCAAGCCAGCTCGGCCGGCGTCAGGGCCCGGATATCGCGAGCGGGGGTCCCGACAAATAGCCGTCCCGGCGGGATCTGTGTGTCGGCGGTGACATAGCTGTGCGCGCCGATGAACGAGCCATCACCGACCACCACACCATCCATCACGATCGATCCGATGCCAACCAGCACCCCGCTTCCGATCCGGCACCCGTGCAACACTGCCCCATGACCGACATGACCGTCAGTTTCCACCACAGTTGCCCGCCCTGGGAAACAATGCAGCACGCAGCCATCCTGGACATTTGCACCGTCACCGATGGTGATCCGGCCCATATCTCCCCGCAGGCAGGCACCGGGTCCGATGTAACAGCGCGCACCCACGCGAACGTCGCCGATCAGCACCGCACTCGGATGCACATAGGCAGCTGGATCGACAACCGGTACTACACCGTCGATTTCATAGATTCCGCTGGCGGGCTGGATCATGTCAGGAAAGCCGCTCGATGATCATCGCCATTCCCTGGCCACCGGCGGTGCACATGGCCTCGAGACCGAACTGACCGTCACGGAACTTGAGCCCGTTGAGCAGGGTGGTCGTCATCCGGGCGCCGGTCTGCCCGAACGGGTGGCCAAGTGCAATCGCGCCGCCATGGACGTTTACCCGATCAGGGTCGATCTTCAGGTCATCGATGGTGGGCAGCACCTGCGAGGCGAATGCTTCGTTGATCTCCACCAAATCCAGGTCACTGATGCTCATTCCTGCGTTGCGAAGCGCCAGCCGGGATGCCTCTACGGGTCCCAGACCCATGATCTCAGGGGACAATGCCGAGACACCGGTGGCGACAATCCTCGCCAGCGGGGTGATTCCGAGTTCAGCGGCGCGGGTATCGGACATGATGACCAGGGCTGCGGCGCCGTCGTTGAGCCCACAGCAATTCCCGGCGGTCACTGTGCCGTCGGGGCGGAATACCGGCTTGAGCCCGGACAGGCCCTCGACGGTGACCCCGGCACGAGGCCCATCATCGGTGGTCACCACGGTGCCATCGGGCAAAGTTACAGGAGTGATATCGGTGGCAAAGAACCCATCGGCGATTGCCTGTTGGGCGCGCTGTTGGCTCAGCGCTGCAAACTCATCCTGCGTCTGTCGAGTGACGTTCCTTAATTGCGCTACATTCTCAGCGGTTTCACCCATTGCGATGTAGACGTCTGGCATCTCCCCCGCCTCGCGGGGGTCGGTCCACCTGGGAACGTCCGCGCCGGTACGCGCGACCGTACGCTGCTGTGCGTTGGCAAAGATCGGGTTGTGGGTCCCTGGCATCGAGTCAGACTTCCCGTTTGTGAAGTGGGAGACAGATTCGGCCCCGGCCGAGATCAGCGCGTGGGCTTCGCCGGCCCTGATCGCATGGAGCGCCATGCGAGTGGTCTGCAGACTGGAGGCGCAATAGCGCTGAACGGTGGTGCCAGGCACATCGTCGAGTCCGAGTGCAATGGCTACCACCCTGGCCAGACCGTATCCCTGCTCACCGGCCGGTTGTGCGCAGCCAAGCATCAAGTCTTCCACGCTGTGTGGATCGAGTTCGGGAACCTTGTTCAAGGCGGCCCTGACCATGGCCACGGCAAGGTCGTCAGCCCTCATTTCCCGGAGCGAACCTTTGAAGGCTCGCCCGATGGGCGATCGGGTGGCGGCGACAATTACTGCTTCTGGCATGAGTTCTCCTGGGATTTTGAGGTGTGCGGTGCAGTCTGCTGGTGGTAACCGTCAGCGGCCGGACGCAGCCGGCCACCGGTAATCAGGAACCGAGGTCGAGCCGAAACTTCTGAACTTTTCCGCTGGCATTACGGGGCAGGGCATCGAGAATGGTGAATTTGCGCGGAACCTTGTAGTTGGCCATCGACTGGCGGCAATACGCCCGGAATTGGTCCGGATCCAACACACCGCCGCTCCGCAGGGTGACAAACGCGTGACCCACTTCGCCCATCCGATCGTCAGGGATTCCGACAACGGCGACTTCGGCCACGGCGGGGTGTTCCAGGATCAGGCGCTCCACCTCGGCGGGATAAACATTGAAACCCCCGACCACAAACATGTCTTTGATCCGGTCCGTGATCCGCAGGTATCCTTCCGCATCCAGCCAGCCGACATCACCCGTGTGGAACCATCCTTCGGGGTCAATGGCGGCTGTGGTTGCTTCTTCGTCCTCGAAGTAGCCCACCATGACGTTGTAGCCCCGCACCACTATTTCGCCGGCTTCACCAACGGGAACCGGCTGACCCTGAGGGTCAACTATCGCGACCTCGGTTCCCGGGATGGCTTGTCCACAGCTGGTGGAAAGCCGGTGCTCATCGGTATCCGGTGGGCAAACCGTTACGGTTCCGCAGGTCTCGGTGAGGCCGTAGGCGGTGATCACATCGGTGAACCCCAGGTCGGTGCGCATCCGTTTCAGCAACGGAACGGGAACCACGGTTGCGCCGGTGATCGCTAAACGCACCGAACTCAGATCGAACTCGTCGAATCGGGGGTGATCCAGGATAGTGGAGTAGACCGTGGGTGCGCCCGGAAACACAGTGATTCGCTCCTGCTGAATCAGTTTTAAGGTCGCAACCACATCGAAGGTGGGCATCGGAACCATCGCGGCCCGGCGGATCAAGCAGGCCAGCACACCGGCCCGGTAACCAAAACTGTGGAAGAAGGGATTGATCAGCAGGTAACGGTCCCCCCTGACAAGGCCGACCATATTGCACCAGGCTTCATCCACTCGAAGATTTGAATAGTGGGTGACCATCGCTCCTTTGGGATAACCCGTAGTACCAGAGGTGAACAGAATATCGGCGACATCGGTTGGCTGCAGGGCAGCGATTCTCTGGTCGATCTCCGATAGGGGGACATTCCTGCCGCCGGCCAGAAACTCTGCAAAACTCAGAGCTGTTTGATCAGCGGTGTCATCAAACGTCACCACCGTGTGCAAGTGCGGTAGGGCCGGTACCGGCCGATCGGTCGTTGGCGCCTCGCGCTCGAACTGATCAGCTCCTGCCTCCCGCAACAGGGTGAGGTAGCTGGTGTCCAGGAATTGGTCCTGCAGGATCAGCATCGAGGCCCGCACCTTGGACAATGCGTAGCGGGCTTCCTCCCCCTTGAATCTGGTATTCACCGGCACCAGAATGCCGCCGGCTGCCAGAATCCCGAAGGCCGCGATCACCCATCGCGCACAGTTGGGCGCCCACAGGGCGACCCGATCGCCTGGCTGTAGTCCTCGCGCCACCGCAGCGCGAGCAAACTCATCTGCCTGAGCACTGAGCTCGGCATAGTTGAGCCGAAGATCGCCGTCGACGATTGCGTCCAGGTCGGCGGCATCCACCGCTGCCGCTCGCAAGCAGACAGGGATGGTGCTGAGCGTGAAGTTCGCCAAATCAGCGGATACTTCATCCACACCTGGCTCCTTTGTTAGATTCCTTTGTCATCAGCATAGTAACTCCCCAACCAAGCGCTTGATAGAGTGGATAGACAGACGAATCGAGAAAGCCTTGGCAAGGAGCGGGTCGATGACATGGCCGATCCTGGCCACCAGCGGTGCATGTTGCCGCCCCCGGATGTTCGCCGAGAAACCGGAGATCAGCAGGCTTCACCTAAAGATGTTTGCCGGTCCAACTGCATCATCAGCAGATCGACATTTGATTTAGATCAACCAATTTCGATAATCCGACTTGACATCAGCCACCGCTCGCCGATCAATCGGAATTCGTCGTGGTACACCCCCATCGAGGCAAGGCGCGGCTCGCTCGAAGTGTTCTGATAGAACCGAAAATACGATACCGCGGCGGCCGTCCCCGCGCTCTCCCCCCGCCCTGGAGTCACCACCGTGCCGGTCACCACGTGGCGGGTATTGCTTCCTGGACCCTGCACTTTGGACGCCCGCCGGTCCTGCACTCCATCGCGAATGTCGGGGTGCCCCACGCGCACCTGCCCGGGGATCAGCGAAGAGGCAGCAGACTGCATCTCCCAACGGATATCGATGGCCAGCAGGTCAAGGTAGTCCTGCACTGCGCCCTCGTCGCCGGCCTGAGCGATTCGGGCGATCGCGTCAGATACCAACACCATGGTGTCAATCGGATTCGTCAGGGATTCCATATCGCTTCCTTGGTCGGGCCGGGCTACGTCGCGGGCAATCAGTTCTACAATCCGGCGGCCACGGCGACCCGTCGTCGCAGTTGTGAACCTGATCCGTAGAACTGTTGATTTGTCTTGGCCCGTTTGAAATACAGATGCGCGTCATGTTCGAAGGTGAATCCAATACCACCATGGAGTTGAATCGACTCAGCCGCAATCGTCATAAATGCATCGGCGCATACCGACTTGGCCAGCGGTGCGACTATCGCGATCTCCGATGAGCCCTGGGCCACTGCGCGGACGGCGTACCAGGCAGTGGCCTGCGCACCGGCCAGGGTGACCGCAAGGTCGGCACAGCGGTGCTTGAGGTCTTGAAAACTGCCCAGGGGTTTGCCAAATTGCTCTCGTACTTTCAGATACTCCACTGTCAAATCCAGACAGCTGCGGGCCGCGGCTGCAGAGTCGATCGCAATCGCCACCAGCATCAGTTCCGTCAGCCGGTCCGCCTCGCCGGAGCCCGGCGGGTCAACTCTTATTGCCAGTGCAGCGGAAAGCTCGATTTCGGCGAACCTGCGGGTTTGATCCAATCCGACCCGCTCGAGGCACCTCACGTTCGTGGCATCACTTTCCACCGCAAATAGCCCGGTT
>JBBSRY010000085.1:0-7649 GCA_038242595.1 Mycobacteriales bacterium | reverse complement strand
GGGTCCTTGATCAGACCGTGCATGATCAGTTCGGCAACCGGGCCCGGAACGTCCGGGGGAAGCGGCGGCGGCGCATTGCGGATCTGTGCCATGGCCACGATCACCGGGTTGTCGCCGCTAAACGGGCGAACGCCGGCCAGGCATTCGTACCCGACGATGGCCAGCGCGTACACATCGGAGGCGGGTCGAGCCGCTCCGCCGCCGGCCTGTTCGGGGGAGAGGTACTGCGCGGTGCCCATCACCAGGCCGGATTTTGTCACCGGTACCTGATGGGCCACTTTGGCGATACCGAAGTCGGTGATCTTTACCTGCCCGGCCGGGGTGATCAAGATGTTGCCCGGCTTGATGTCTCGATGGATGAGGCCACGGGCGTGCGCCTCCTGCAAGGCACGGCCGGATTGTTCCAACACGTCCAGCACCCGGTCGATCGGAATCCGGGGCGTGCGGGCCAGTACCGAGGACAACGCTTCGCCGCTGACCAGTTCCATCACCAGGAATGCGGTGTCTTTCGGGCCATCCGGATGCGAGGAGGTCTCGCCGTAGTCATAGACGGCGGCAATACCAGGATTATTCAAAGAGGCGGTGATCTGCGCTTCGACCCGGAACCGGTCGACAAATTCCGGGTCGGAGGTAAGTTCCGGTTTGAGAATCTTGACCGCGATCGATCGGCCAAGGGTGCGGTCGGTGGCAGCCCAGACCTCGCCCATGCCGCCGACGGCGATGCGGCGGTTCAACCGATAGCGGGAGGCCAGCAGCAATCCCGGGGTCAGCGCCATCAGCCCTGCCCTACCACGGCCAGCGCCAAAACTTCACGAGCAATGGGGGCGGCGACCTGGCTACCGGTGGCCGTCAGACCCAGGTTGCCGCCGTTCTCGACGAACACTGCGATAGCCACGGTTGGCGCTGCAGCCGGCGCGAATGCCACATAGGACACGTGCGGTGGAGTGTTCTTCGGGTCGGTGCCATGTTCGGCAGTTCCGGTTTTGGACGCAATCTCCAAACCCACGATCTGACCGGCTCCGAGCGTGGTCTGCTCGGTGGTGATCATCATGTCCGTCAGGACGGCGGCAACAGACGGTTCGATGGCCGAGGAGTTGGCGATGGTCGGGATCGCCTCAGAGAGCACCTTCAGGTCCGGTCCGGTCGTTTTGTTGATCAGATACGGCGCCATCCGAACGCCGTTATTGGCGATAGTGGCTGCCACCACAGCGCTTTGCATCGGGGTCATGGTGACGTCGCGTTGGCCGATACCGGTCTGGGCCAGCGCCGCGTCGTCCACGATGGGGCCGACGCCGGATCCTTTCACCGGCAGCCCGCCGGTGACCGTCTCGCCGTCCGGCAGCCCGAGGTTGTAACCGGTGTCGTCGATGCCCAGAGCCTGGGCCTGTCGCTTCAATGACGATGCACCGATGGCAATGGCCAGTTCGGCATAGGCGGTGTTACAGGAGTAGGCGAGCGCGACGGTCATGGTGACCTGCCCGCCACCGGAGTCGGCACAATCGGTGACACCGAAATTGGACAGGGTTGCGCCATCGGTACCGGGCAGATCGATGGTGGCTTCGCCGGTCAGCGGCGCCTGGGCGTCGTAACCCTGCGAGAGGGCGGCCGCCGTGACCACCAATTTGAAGGTGGAACCGGGTGGGTACAGCGCGCCGATGGATCGATCTACCAGCGGACTCGGCGCCCCGGTGGTTTCAATGTTCAGCAGGTCGTTGTAGGCGGTGCGCTGGGTCTGGTCGTTATGGCTGGCCAGCGGTGTCGGGTCGTAACTGGGCGTGGAGACCATCGCCAGAACAGCGCCGGTGCGCGGATCGAGCGCCACCACAGAGCCTGTCAGTCCCTTGGCCGTCAACAGATCGTAGGCCCGCTGCTGCACCTCCGGCATGATCGTCAATTCGACATTCCCGCCCCGCGGATCACGTCCGGTCAGGAAGTCGCCGACCCGGTCGACCAACAGGTCAGCAGAGTCGCCGGCCAGCAGATCATTCTGCGCATTCTCCATACCGGTGGGGGAGTATCGCAGCGAGTAGTAACCGGTCAGGTTGGTGTAGGCCTCGCCGCCCGGGTAACTGCGCTGATACCGGTACGGATCATCGGAGGTGTCCGATCTTGCCAACACCACGCCGTTATCGGCGGTGATCAGTCCCCGCTGGCGACTTGCCTCCTCGTAGAGGATTCGTCGGTTGTTTGGGTCGTTGCGGTAGGTATCAGATTTGATCAGTTGGATGTAGGTGATATTGGCCAGTAGGGCGACCATCAGCACCACGACGAACATGCCCGACTTGCGCAGGGTCCGGTTCACTTGTCGGTACCCCGATCCCGCAGGCCACCGAGTTGGACCATCTCGGTGGGGGTTTCGGTGAGCGATCGCTGGGCTGGCTTGGGCGCAACCGGTGCGGTCGGTCGACGTGAGGCATCGGAGATCCGGACCAGCAGCGCCAGGATGATGTAATTGGCGAGCAGGCTGGATCCTCCATAGGACAGGAAGGGCGTGGTCAAACCGGTCAGCGGGATCAGACGGGTAACACCGCCGACCACGACAAAGACCTGGAATGCCAGTGAGAAGCCCAGACCGGCGGCCAGTAGCTTGCCGAAGTTGTCCTTGACTGCGAGTCCGATGCGCAGGCCACGAGAGGCCAGCAGCAGATAGCAGACCAGGATGGCAGCCAAACCGACCAGCCCCAGTTCCTCACCGAGGGCAGCGGTAATAAAATCGGTGGAGGCAAACGGCACGAAATCCGGACGTCCGGCGCCCAGGCCGGTCCCGAACAGGCCGCCGGTGCCAAGACCGAATAGCGACTGCACCAGCTGATAACCCGCTCCGGTCGGATCGTCGAACGGGTCGATCCAGATATTCACCCTGGTCTGGACGTGGGTGAATTTGGTGAACGCAAAATATGCGCCGGCGGAGAATCCGAGGATCCCGATGATCAACCAACTCACGCGACCCGTGGCCATGTAGATCATCGCCAGGAAGACGCCGAACAGCAGCAATGCAGTACCCAGATCCTTACCGAAGAACAGCACGCCGAGCGCGGCGACAATGGCGATCAGGAGCGGGGCCAGATCGCGCGCACGGGGCAGCACCAGGCCGAGGATCTTTTTGCCGGCAGTGGACAGCACGGTCCGCTTGGCCACCAGGTAGGACGCGGCGAAGACGATCAACGCGATCTTGGAGAATTCGGCGGGCTGGATCGAGAACAGACCCGGTACCCGGATCCAAATGTTGGCGCCGTTGATCCGCGGGGCCAACGAGGGGGCAACGATTGACAACATCGCCGGGGTCGCCAGGAAAATCAGACCGACCAACGCGAGTGTGTAGGTGTACTTCTGGAGCACGGTGTGATGCCGAATCGCCATCAGCACGATCAGGAAGAAGATCAGCGCGACTCCGGTCCAGATCAGCTGCATCGGTGCCTCGGCGCGGGGCGGATCATCACCGGCGACGGAAGCCTTGACCGCCTGCGCGAGGTCGAGCCGGTGAATCATCACCAGACCCAGCCCGTTCAATAACGCGACCAGTGGTAACAGCACCGGATCCGCATGCTGCGCGATGGAACGAACCACCAGGTGGGCGATCGCGTAGACCACCAGGAAAGCGCCGCCGTACCAGAGCAGATCCCAGGAAACTGATCGGCTCTGGTTCAGTTCGACCAGGGTGAGTGCGCCGGTAACAATAAGCGCGACCAGGATCAGCAACCCGAGTTCGGCGCCCCGCCCGGTGGGCATCGACGGCAACGTGGCGTTGGGGTTGGTGCGCGGGCCACCGTCGGAGGAGGTGGAGCCGGCAAATTTGGACTTCACAGCCACCGACTCACCCGGCAACTCGGCACGTCACGCCGGGTACTCCCGGTGCGGAGGAAACCGTGGTTCCGGACACGCTGGCGGTGGTCGTGGTTGTCGTGGTGCTGGTGCTGGTCGTGCGGCTGGTGCTCGACCTGCTGCTACTGGAGTTGGCGCTGCCGGCGTTTGAGCCGCTCGCGTCGGTGCCGCTGGCGTTGGTGCCGCTCGAATCGGGAGAACCGGTGGTCTGAATGTCAGTATTCGGTGGTGCAAGACCCAGTCCGCTGCTACCGGTGATGCCGGATTCCTGGACGGTACCGGTGGTGTCGGTGCCGGTCCGGGTATTGCGGGCGCTGCTGGAGCTGGAGGTGCTGGAGCTGGAGGTAGTGGAACTGGAGGTGCTGCTGGGGGTGGACTGGCTGGTGGGAATTGTTTCCTCAACGCAAATCGGCAACAGTTCGCCACGGAGGCGAGTGAGGATGTCCCGAGCATCGGTCAAATCGTTCGCCGGGATACCGGACAGCACCTGGTTGCGTGCGGACTGCATGAGGTCCCCGGTGCTGACCGGGAGGCAGTCGGCCTGCTGCCCCTGGCAGGAGTCCTCCTGGAAACTCGACAGATCGAAACCCAGGACAGAGCCGTCCACACCGCGGAAGATGGCCACCCGGCCGTCCTTGTTCTCACCCACGTAGTACTTGGAGCCGATGACCTGCACTGCGATCACACCGCCGACCCCCAGCAGCACGACGATGGCCAGGACGAAAGCGATCGTCCGTCCCCAGCGCCGCGCTGGAGTCGATGGCGGGCCAATCCGCATCGGCTTGGCCCGAGCGCGATCTTCGCCATCGTCGGGCACTAAATCATCGTCCTGGTCGTAATCGTCGGCTTCGTAGTCGTCGCCGGATTCGCCAGAGGGGTCGGCGTAATCGCCGGCATCGGAGGTGGGGACGGGCTGGGTGGGCGCGGTGGCTTCGGCCTGTGCGGCCAGTTCACTGACCGTCGGTTCTTTTGGGAGCGCGATCCGTGGCATTCGCCGGGTAAAGGTCATCCCGCCCAACGGCCCGGTCGCATCGGCATCAACCACGGCAGTGTTCTCGGCCTCATCAGCCAGGGCGTTTTCGCCGGTGTCGATCACATCGGCGACGATGACGGTGACGTTGTCCGGGCCGCCGCCACGCAGTGCCAATTCGATCAGGCGATCGGCGGCCTCGGCGGTTTCGTAACTGGCCAGGGTGTCCGCGATGGCTTCGGCGGATACCACTCCGGAGAGGCCGTCGGAGCAGATCAGATAGCGATCGCCGACCTGCGACTCGCGTTGATACAGCGTCGGCTCGCTCTCGCCGCCATTGAGGGCCCGGAGCAGCAACGAGCGTTGCGGATGATGAGAGGCCTCCTCTTCGGTGATGCGGCCCTCATCGATCAACGACTGCACGAAAGTGTCGTCGTGGGTGATCTGCGAGAGCATGCCGCCGCGCCACAGGTAGGCCCTGGAGTCGCCAACATGGGCAATACCAAGGCGTTTGCCGTCGAAGAGCAAAGCGGTGACGGTGGTACCCATACCGTCGAGATCGGGGTCCTGGACAACCATCTCGGCGATGGCATTATTGCCGTCATGGGTGGCGTTCTCCAGCGGCCCGAGCAGATCCTTACCGGCCGGGTCTACTTCGTCCAGCGGAGCAAAGGCGGCAACCGCCAACCGGGAGGCGGTATCTCCGGCGACGTGGCCGCCCATCCCATCGGCGACCACCAGTAGGCGGTCGCCGGCGAAAACCGAATCCTGGTTATTGGCGCGCAGCAGGCCGCGGTCGGTGCGAGCGACGTACCTGATGGTGTGAGTCATGGGCGCAACTCAAATACAGTGCGGCCGATCCGGATGGGAGTCAGGGCCGGGATCGGCACCGGAGTGCTGACCCGGGTCCGGTCCAGATAGGTGCCGTTGGTGGAACCCAAATCCTCGAGCCAGAAACTCTGTCCTTGCAGCGTCAGCCGGGCGTGTCGGGTTGATGCGTAGTCGTCATTCAGCACCAGAGTTGAATCCTCGGCTCGGCCGATCAGAATCGGGTTGGCGGAAAGCGGTATGCGGGTGCCCGAGAGATGACCGGCGGTCACCACCAGTTGACGCGGTGGCCCGGCCGGCGCTGCCAGTCGGGGCTGCGGGTTTTTCTGCCGTCTGGAACGTCTGAGCTGCGGTGGTTCGGTGTTACCCGCGGCTGCGGCAACTCGCATATCGGCCCGGATGGTGCGCACAACAGCCAGCACAAAGAGCCAGAGCAGAATGAGAAAGCCGACCCTGGTGAGTTGGAGGATTACCGCTGGCACGTTATTGGCACTTACCCGTGTTGGTTGAAGACGATGGTGGAGTGCCCGATTCGGATGACGTCGCCATCGGCCAGTTGCCAGGTCTGCACACTCGACCCGTTGACCGTGGTGCAGTTGGTGGAGCCCAGATCGTGCATGGTGGACACCTGACCGTCGAAGTAAATGTCGATATGACGACGGGAGACCGAGGTATCCGGCAGCCGGAACGAGGCATCCTGGCCGCGGCCGACCACATTCTGACCGCGCTCCAATTGGTAGGACCTATTGGAGCCGTCGTCGGCGCGGAGCACGGCAACGAGATCGGCCGACGGCGCGTGCTGCTGGACCGGGGCCTCGTAGGCCGGCGGTGCGTACTGCTGAGGCTGCTGCCCATAGCCGCCCTGCTGCTGACCGTATTGCTGGTCGTAGTGGGGTGGCGCGGCCGGCTGACCGTATTGCTGGTCATAGCCGGGGTGGCCACCCTGTTGTTCGTACTGCTGGGGTGGCTGCTGTTCTTGGCCGCCGGGCTGGCCATACCCGGGTTGCTGACCGTATTGCTGCTCGTATTGCCGCTGGTCGTATCCACCGTGTTGTCCGTACTGCGGCGGCGCTTGCTGCTCGTAACCGCCGGGTTGCCCGTATTGCGGGTCGTACTGTGGCTGACCGTACTGCTGGTAACCCGGTTGCGGCGCGTACTGCTGACCTGATTGCGGCTGCCCGTACTGGCCGGGTTGGCCGCCCTGCGGGGCGTATTGGCCGTACTGATTCGGTTGGCCGTACTGCGGGTCGTACTGCGGCTGACCCGACGGTTGCGCGACCGGTTCCCCATACGGGGTGTACGGAGCCCCTTGTTCGTAGTGCTCGTCCGGCTTGTGCTGCGGCCGATTCGGATCAGCGGGCGGCTGAGTCATCTGTGCTCCTGGGCTCTGATGTGAAACAGATCTGGCCTGGCCCCGGCGGCCCACATCGGGATCCACCAGAGAACTCACACGGAACTGCCCCGTGTGCAATACATTCGACTCTTCCAGCACAACGTCCACATCGCCAAAGGTTTGCCAACCTTGTTCGCCAAGATATTCCCGAACGGTGTCCGCGAGGGCCTTGGCCACTCGTCGATCGTCATCCCCCAGACCCTGCCGATCGGTCGGGCCCAGCCTAACCGTGTACAGATTCGGTGCCACCACTCGTCCGCCCTGGTGTTCCAGGTGGCCGGTGGCCTCGTTCTGCAACGCGGTAATGACTTCATCCGGGTGGACGGAACCACCAAAAAGGCGAGCAAAGGTATTACCGACGGCGCCCTGTAGACGTCGCTCAAAGCTCTGGATAATCCCCATATCTCACCTCCCTGCACTGGTCTGTCGCTGTTGTATCGCTGTTGTGTCCTGGTATTGACGATGGCGCTGTCTGCATTACGTTGAATGCATTTACCGCCATCGTGCATTGCCCGTGCCACCTGACTGGATTCGTGAAGAATCCACTCGGGTCCGAAGCACGCACAGTACAGCGGTCCTCGAGCGGATAGACTCCACCCGTCGATCCTACTGGGGACGCCCGACGAGGGTGGTCGG
>JBBSRY010000084.1:0-7666 GCA_038242595.1 Mycobacteriales bacterium | reverse complement strand
GGAGGATGCGCAGACCCCCATCGCGATAACCCATTTCGGTTCGGCCATCTGGTCGTAGATCTGGCGCAGCACGGGAGCCATTTTTTGCGACACCCGGCCGGCCACAATCATCAGATCGGCCTGCCGTGGAGAGGCCCGGAAGACTTCCATGCCAAATCGCCCGAGGTCGTATCGCGGGGCGCCGGTGGTCATCATCTCGATGGCGCAGCAGGCCAGGCCGAAGGTGGCCGGGAACAGGGAAGCCTTGCGTGTCCAGTTGACCAGCTTCTCGACGCTGGTCAACAGAACACCATTCGGAAGTTTCTCTTCTATGCCCATGTTGTGTACCTCATCAGTCGATCCCTCTCGCCTTAGTCCCAGTCCAGTCCACCACGACGCCAGACATAGGCGTACGCGACGAACACGGTGGCCATGAAGGTCCCGATTTCCACCAGCCCCAGAACCCCGAGCTGCTCGGCCGAGGCCGCCCATGGGTAGAGGAACACAATTTCGATGTCAAAGATGATGAAAAGCATCGCGGTCAGATAAAACTTGACCGGGAACCGACCCGCGGCGCCGGCGGGCAGCGGTGTCGGTTCGATACCGCATTCGTAGGCATCCAACTTGGCCCGGTTGTACCTGCTGGGGCCGAGTTTGTCCGAGACCACGGTGGCGTTGGTGACGGCAAAGCCGAGCGCCAGCACCAGCAGGATCAGGATCGGCAGATAGGCGTCTAGCAAGATTCACCTCCGGATTGGGTACCTCTACACACTGGGAGCCACCTTCGTCAGCGCGACCACCATCTTGTCAGCCCAGTCGCCGTCGCGGGTGTCGTACAACCCGGCCAGCAATTTGAGCACCAAATACATCAGCTTCTTGCGCGGCAGCCCCAGTTTGGTGGCGGCCGCCATGATCTTCGGCTGTCCGATCAGTTTGGAGAATACGGTGCCGAGGCGGTAGTACGAGCCAAGGTGGTCGCTCATCGCGACCGGGTAGCCGGCCAGCGCATGTTCGCGTTCAGAGCCTTCGGGCCGGCCAAGTGCCTGAAGCACGGCTTCGGCGGCCATCGCCGCGCTCTCCATCGCATAGGCGATGCCCTCGCCGTTGAAGGGGTTGACCGCACCGCCGGCGTCGCCGACGAGCAGCAGCCCGTCCCGGTAGTGCGGGGTCCGATTGAAACCCATGGGTAACGCCGCCCCGAGAATGCCACCCGTGGCGGTTTCCTCGTTCAATTGCCATTCCTCCGGGGTGCCGGCCATCCAGGTCTTCAACAACGCGCGATAGTCGGTGCGGCCGAACGCTTTCGACGAGTTCAGCACACCGAGGCCGACATTGACCGTGCCGTCGCCCATGCCGAAGATCCAGCCGTACCCGGGCATCAGCAGCGGATTCTTCGCATCCGAGCGATCCCACAGTTCCAGGTGCGATTCCAGGTAGTCGTCGTGGGTGCGGACGTCGGATTTGTAATAGCGCCGGACCGCAACTCCGATCGGCCGCTTCTCGTTCTTCTCCAGGCCCATCCCGAGCGCGACCCGAGCCGAAACGCCATCCGCGGCGATGACCAGCGGGGCGTGAAAGGTGGCCGGTCCGTCAGCGGTCTTGGCGTTCACCCCGGTGATCCGACCGGTCTTCTCGTCGATGATCGGCAAGCCCACATTGGTGGCCTGCCGCATCCGAGCACCGGACTTGACCGCGAGGGTCGCCAGCATCTCGTCGAAATCCAGGCGCGTGCGGACCACACCGTAATTCGGGAAGTTGGTCAGCTCCGGCCACGGCAGCTCGAGGCTGACATTGCCGCCGATGACGCGCAGTCCCTTGTTCTTGACCCACTCCGGTCCGCTGACATCCACCCCCAGTGCCAGTAGCTGCTTCACGCCGCGCGGGGTCAGCCCGTCGCCGCAGACCTTCTCCCGCGGGAAGGTGCTTTTTTCCAGCAGCAGCACGTCGACCCCGGCGCGAGCCAGGTACGTGGCGGTGGTGGCACCGGCCGGTCCAGCGCCCACGACGATCACGTCTGCGCTGTTCTCGGTCTTCGGGGCTTGCATTTTGGTCATCTCGTTTTCGTTGGTCACAACACCATCATTACTGCGATCGGGCACACGCTTCTCGGGTATGGGCGGCGGCCCCCGAGGAGCTTGTGAATCCGTTCACTATCTCGGCAGGCTAAGTGTAGGACGCATCACAGCACTCCGAAACCACTGGGGCGGGGAAGCAAGCTGCAAGTTCGGTCTGTCGATGGAGAAGATGCCGAAATGACATCTTCTACGCGTGCCATCGACTGGGTGGTTTTCGATCTGGGCGGCGTGGTGTTGGCCCACACCATACGTCTTGCTGACCTGGCGACACTGCTGAACATTGACCTGGACACACTGACTGCCGAGTACCGCAGGCACCGACTTGACTACGATCGGGACTCCGACGCGGCGGCTTTCTGGGGCGGCGTGAGCGCCGCGGCCGGGATTACTCCCCCCAGCGCAGACCTCCTCGCAGTACTGGTCGAACTCGACGAGGACGGCTGCAGCCGCACCATCCCGGAGACCCTGTCCCTGATCGACGACCTTCGGGACGCCGGCTATCGGTTGGCCGTCTGCTCGAACGCTCCCGCCTCGATGGCTCTGAGAGTTCGCGCACAGCCGTGGGCTGGATCGTTTCGGCATTTGGTGTTCTCCGGTGACCTCGGAGTGCTCAAACCGGCGCCGGCAATCTTCGATGCGGTGATTCGGACAACCGGAAGCTCGGCCGACCGGATGGTCTTCCTGGACGATCTTGAGGTGAATGTGGACGGCGCGCGCGCCGCGGGTTGGCACGCCTTCCCCTTCGCCGACGCCGCCTGCGCACGCCGAGACCTGGCCGCTCTAGGAGTGCTCGACGGCTGACGCGACGCCGAGTTCCGGATATTTTGGCCTTTTCGGGCCACTGTCGGACCCAAATGGTTCACTTCAACGATCTGGGCTGGCGTCACAGTTGATCGAGCCTTAGTCTCCCAGAAGTGTGATTGCAGTCACTGTCGGTGACTGTCGGCGGTGACAGTTCGAACTCGACTGGGAAGGTCATTGATGACGAGGTTCGGCAAGAGTTTCGTGAAGGCAGCCTCAGTGGGTAGCGCGCTCGCCCTGGTAGCGCTTTCCACCGCCCTGATCACCCCATCCGCGGCTGCGGCGCCCACGTCAGTGACCCTCGTCGGCAGCCTCCAGTCCGAACTGGGGTGCGCCGCCGACTGGGCCGCGACCTGCGCGACGACGCATTTGATAGCAACAGACATTCCTGGCGTTTTCTCCGCAACTTTCACCATTCCGGCCAATCCCGTCGGTGAAGTCTGGGAATACAAGGTCGCCATCAATGACTCCTTTGACGAGTCTTACGGCGCCAATGGTGGCAACGACAATATGCAATTGGTCATCGCCGGCGACACCGAAATGATTTTCAGCTACGACGACAGCACCCACCGCACTTCCCTCACCCCGACCACGGTCACCGGCGGCTACACGGCCGCAGATGATGCATTGATCCAGGGGCCGGTCCGGCAGGCCGGCGCCCAGAACCAGTACTACTTCGTGATGACCGACCGGTTCGACAACGCCGATCCCACCAACGACGAAGGCGGCCTCGCCGGGGATCGGATCGCCACTGGATTCGACCCCACCGACAAGGGCTTTTATCAGGGCGGCGATCTGGCCGGGCTGACCTCCCAACTGGAGTACATCCAGGGCCTGGGCACCACGGCCATCTGGTTGACCCCATCATTCAAGAACAAGCCGGTCCAGGGTGCGGGCGCCGACGCCTCGTCGGGATATCACGGGTATTGGATCACCGACTTCACCCAGATCGACCCGCACCTGGGTACCAATGAAGACCTGACCGAACTGATCGATAAGGCGCACGCCAAGGGGATGAAGGTCTTTTTCGACATCATCACCAACCACACGGCAGATGTCATCGATTACAGCCAAGGTGTTTATAGCTACATCGACAAGGCCACCAGCCCGTACAAGGACGCCGGTGGAGTTCCCTTCGATCCGGCGGATGTCGCCAACGAGCCAGGGTTCCCGGCGATGAACCTGGACTCGTTCCCCTACACCCCGGTCATCGACCCGTCCGAGGTGAGCGTCAAGGTCCCCGACTGGTTGAACGACCCGACGCTTTATCACAATCGCGGTGACTCAACCTTTTCCGGTGAATCCAATACCTACGGCGACTTCGTCGGCCTAGACGACCTGATGACCGAGAACCCGGTCGTAGAGCAGGGTTTCGAGGAGATCTACCAAGCCTGGGTGGACTTCGGCGTCGACGGCTTCCGGGTCGACACCGTCAAGCACGTGAACACCGAGTTTTGGCAGGATTGGACGCCGGCCATCATGAATCACGCCGCATCGGTGGGCAATGATGACTTCTACATGTTCGGCGAGGTCTACGACGCCAGCCCGACCTACCTCTCGACCTTCTTGCGCAATGGGTCGATGCCGTCGGTGTTGGACTTCGGGTTCCAGGACCGGGCCATCCGTTTCGCCAAGGGCGAGACCGCCGGGACCCTGGCGACACTCTTTGCCGGAGACGCGATGTACACCACGCCGACCACCAGTGCGACCGGTCTGCCCACCTTCCTGGGCAATCACGATATGGGCCGGGTCGGCTTCTTCCTCAAAGACACCACACAGGCCGAGCAGCGGGACATGCTGGCACACGAATTGATGTTCCTGTCCCGCGGTAATCCGGTGATCTACTACGGTGACGAGCAGGGCTTCACCGGCGCTGCCGGCGGCAATGACCGGGACGCCCGCCAATCGATGTTCCCCAGCCAGGTCACTGATGTGGTGAGCCAGAACCTGATCGACGGAACTGCGTTCGGCCCCGGGCCGCACTTTGGCACCGACGGTGAGATCTACACCGGAATCAGCGAGCTTTCGAAGGTTCGCGCCGACAGCCCGGCGTTGTCCAACGGAGCCCAGATCGAGCTGTTCGCCGATAACGAGGCCGGGATCTACGCCTTCTCCCGGGTGGATCCGGATCAGCGCTTCGAAACTTTGGTAGCGGTGAACAACAGCCAAGTCGCCGATTCCGCGACCTTCAACACCTTGACTCCGGGAGCGGTCTACAGCCCGATCTATGGCGACACCGGACCGCTCACCGCCGACGCCAATGGATCCATCAGCGTCACGGTCGGACCCCTGAGCGCGATCGCCCTGCAGGCTGATCGCGCGGTCGCCGCCACCGCGCCCAGCGACGGGATCACCATCACCGTTCCGGCGGCCGGCGGCGGTCTTTCGCGCGCAGCCCAGATCAGCGCCGATATCGCCGACGATCGTTGGCAGGAAACGAGTTTCTCCTATCGCGTTTACGGTGGAACCGATTGGGTGCCGCTCGGAACCGCTGAGTCGGACTCTCCGTCCGTCTATCACGATGCCGCCGTCAGCGGCTTGGCGCCCGGCACTCTGATCGAATATCGCGCAGTTTCCGTGGACACCGCCGGCAAGACTGTGGCGGCCTCCACCTACGCCAGCGTCGGCTGGCCCATCAACGGCTCCGACGCAAGCCCGGTGGATCCAGAACTGCCGCCGATCACCATGGTGACCGTGCCGGGCGAGCACAACTCCGAGATGGGTTGTGCGGCTGACTGGGTACCGGACTGCGCGTTGGCCCAGTTGACGCTGCAGGAGGATGGCACCTGGTCCGGCACCTTCGACCTGCCGGCCGGTGACTACGCCTACAAGGTCGCGATCAACGGTAATTGGGACTTCAATTATGGAGCCGATGGCGAACTCAACGGCGGCAACATCACCTATACCAACCCCACCGATGGGCCGGTCACCTTCGTCTGGGATCCGGTCACCAAGATCGCCACTGCCACACCAGGTGATGGCGGTGAAACCCCAACCAGCAGCACCAGCGAAACAAGCCCGACCTCTCCAACAAGCTCTACCTCAGAGACCACCTCGACCTCGACCAGCGCGACGTCAACCGGTCCCACCCCCGGTCTCACCATTTCCAGCACCACCCTCCGACCAGGGGATACGTTCACCTTCACCGGCACTGGTTTCCAGCCAGGCGAGTCGGTTCAGGTGTGGCTCAATCCCGATTCGATACTGTTGACAACGGTGACCGCCGGCGATGACGGCACCGCCGGGGGCAGCGCCGTCATTCCCCGCGACACCGCGATCGGGGATCACACCATCAGTGCACTCGGCCTGACTTCGGGGCTCGAATCAACGCAGACCATCACGGTTCTCGCTGCGGCGTCTACACCCACCGCCACCACGACCAGCAGCACCTATACCGGCCCGCCGTCCCATTCCGGTGGAAAGACCGATGGCAAGAACTTGAGCTACACCGGCTTCCCCACCGGCCAGACCGCCGGGCTCGGTCTGCTGCTGGTGGGGGTGGGAGTTGCCCTGATCTGGACCTCCCGACGCGGTCGCGGAGCTCACGCACCACACTGACGTGGGCTTAAAACGGCCTGTCGACAACGCCGATAAAGCGGTCGCCGATGCCATCAACCTCACGGCGGTCCAGACCCGGCAGCGCCTCGGGCAGTTCGTCGTAGCGGTGTTCGGCGCAGGTGATGTAGGTGAACTCGGGCCACCACTTCTTCGGACGCACTGTCTCGGCAAAACCACACACATTGCAGCGCAGGTCAACCCACACCGGTCGCTTGCCGGTCCGATTGGCGCGGGACTGGATCAGCCAAGCCGGCGGATCACGATCAATCTGAGCAAGCTGCGCCTCGGAGATCTTCGCCGGGATGCCATTACGTCTGGCCATTTCGACTGAAATATCCAGGCGTTGCGCTGCCTGGCGTTGAGTAACCACCATTGAGGCCTAGGACTCGTCCCGAATGGCGTGATGCAATGCCACCACACCGAACGTCATGGACCGCCACGCCACCGACTTCCAACCGGCCGCCGCAATGGTCTGACCGAGCGTCCGCGGATCCATCCAGGCCTCGGTGGACTCACCAAGATAGGTGTAGGCCTCCGGATTCGAGGACAACCGCCTGGCCAGCAACGGCAGCACTTTGCGCAGGTGGAACCGATGCCCCATCCGCAATAACGCGAATCGGGGTCGAGAAACCTCACACACCAGCAACTGTCCGCCTGGCCTGGTGACCCTGGCAAATTCGGCCAGTGCCGCCTTCGGATCCTGCACATTGCGCAAGCCGAAGGAAATGGTCACCGCATCGAAGGTGTCATCAGCAAATGGCAGGAACATGGCGTCACCGGCCACCTTGGGTACCTGACGACGAACGCCGGCCACCAACATCCCGATCGAGAAGTCCAGGGCCACCGCCCAAGCACCGGCCTTGGCCAGTTCTGCTGTTGACACCGCAGTGCCGGCAGCCACATCCAAAACCTTTTGGCCGGGCATAAGTTGCAGGGTGCGAACCATATGACGTCGCCAACGGCGGTCCTGACCCAGCGAGATGAATGTGTTCGCCCTGTCGTAGCCACGGGCCACCTCATCGAACATGCCGGCTACCTGATGCGGGTCCTTTTCCAACCCGGCTCTTCCCATAACCGAACAGCCTACGCATCGCGACGAGGTTCCCTGGACAGCTAGTCTGATCACGGCTTTAACACTCACACCGGAAGGCGTAATGGCAACCAAAACCACCACCCAGCTCATCGATGACCTGGACGGCTCCACAGCCGCCGAAACTGTCACGTTCGCGCTGGACGGCGTCAACTACGAAATC
>JBBSRY010000083.1:0-7675 GCA_038242595.1 Mycobacteriales bacterium | reverse complement strand
GACCTGAGATGATCACGCCATCAGTAGCGATCTTCTCGCCGGGACGAACCACGAACTCATCACCCACCGCCAGTTGGTCGCTGGGGATCCGGCTCTCGATGCCGTCGCGCAGTACCGCGACTTCTTTGGCTCCCAACTCCAGCAGCGCCCGCAACGCGGCTCCGGCCTGTTTCTTGGACCGCTTCTCGAAGTAACGGCCGGCCAGCACAAACATGGTGACGCCGGCCGCGACCTCGAGATAGAGATTGGCTGCGCCATCGGACGGGGCGATGGTGAACTCGAATCCATGGGTCATCCCGGGTACCCCGGCGGTACCGAAGAACAATGCGTACAGCGACCAGAGGAAGGCTGCGGAAACTCCGACCGAGATCAGGGTGTCCATGGTGGCAGCGCCGTGTCTGAGATTGACCCAGGCCGCCTTGTGGAACGGCCAAGCACCCCAGGTGATCACCGGCGCCGCCAGTACCAAACTTGCCCACTGCCAGTAGATGAATTGGAAGGCCGGAATCATCGCCAACGTGATCACCGGAATGGATAGCACTGCGACCGCGATCAGCCGCTGACGCAGGGATACCAGTTCGGTGTCCGGGGCCGACTGATCATCCGCGGGTTGGTTGATCGCCGGTGTGGGCAAAGAGGCGGTATAACCGGTCTTTTCGACCTCGGCGATCAACAGAACCGGGTCGTAGTGGGCCGGCGCGCTGATGCTGGCTTTCTCGGTGGCGTAATTGACCGTCGCGCTGACGCCGTCGAGTTTGTTGAGCTTCTTCTCGATCCGCATCGCGCAGGAGGCGCAGGTCATCCCGCCGATTTGCAACTCGAAGTCGGTGTCCGCGGCGACTGCCGGGTCCGTTGATGCCGTCATTCTGATTCTCCTCAAATACTCGAAACACCTCTAAGGCACAAAACGCCTTCACCACTTGATGCGTCAGTGGCCGTGGCCGGCCGGTTCGATGTCTTCGTGGGCATCACCGGGTGGCACCTGCACACCGGCGGTGGCATCGACGACGAACTCCGCGGTGTGCACCACGCCGTCCACTTGAAATTCCAGGTAGAGCAGATACCGACCTTGAGTTGGTGCTTGCGTGGTGAAAGTGACAGCCGGGCCGGACAGCGAATCACCCGCTGGCTCCGTACCTTCCGGGTGTACGTGCAGGAAGGCCAAATCGCCCTCACGCAACACCACCAGGTGTCCATAGGCGCCGAGGTAGGGCTGCAAGGTGGTCACCGGGCGCCCACCGTGACTCACCGATAGCGTGAGCTCCGCCGACTCGGAGGCGCTCAGCTGGCCCGTCAGTGTGACGTCGTATCCGGCTATCTGAGCGGTGAGCCTCGGTTGGCTCGCTCGGTCCGGGATGAACTCGCCGGCGACCTCTACCGTGCTGGTCAGGGTCAGCGACTCACCGGTGGCGGTCGGCACAAAGTCGGCGTAGAGCCGATAGCTCCCGGCTACCGCCCAATTCAATGGCAACGACCAGATACCGGATTCATCCAGGACCGGGTGGAGATGCCTAAATTGGGCGCCGTCGGTGCGCACGATGATCAAATGTAACGGCTGGGTGTGCACGATCTGGAAATCTGTGACCGGCATACCATCGGGACCATTGATAGCGAAGGAGATCTCGCCCTGCGCGCCCACTTCACCAGGGGCAGCGATATCGACAAGTGCGTATCCGTCCTGCGCCACGGCCAAACCTGGAACCGGCGCTGATTGCGCTGTCGCAGATAGATCAGTTGACTGACCGGCGCCGCTGTCTGCGGCCCAATTCTGGACAGCATCCGCAGGCACCACCGCCGCTGCGGTGGCGAAGGAGGTAGCAAATATCACTGCCAACCCGGCGGCATAGAGCCCGAGCCTTGTCGGGGTGTTCATGACACCCGTACTGCCTCGTATCCGGCTTCGTCCACCGCGGCCAGCACCTCGGCATCATCCAACGGTCGCTGGCTGTTCACTACCAACGCGCCCGTCTGGGCGCTTACCTCGATCGACTGCACACCGTCGAGTTGACTTACTTCCGATCGGACGGCGGCTTCACAATGGGCACAGGTCATTCCGGTTACTTGGTATGCGGAGATGGTCATCGGCTGAACTTTCTACTCGGCGGATCGGTCACATACCCTCTGGGGGTACATTCTGTTCAACCCTAGACCTGCTAGGGGTATTCCCGGCTACTGGCGTCAGCTTCGGGTGGGTGATCAGGAGAACCCCGGTCACCGTGCCGTCGAGCACCTGATAGGAGTGCTCGGTATCGGAGATCCACTCGGCGCTACCCCCCGGCCCAATCTGCTGTAGCTCCCCCACCCTCCCGACTGCAGCGTGCCCGGACACCAGGGTCAGCTGTTCGCGCACACCGGACCCATGCGAGCCGGACACGTAAGCCGGTCCCGGCGCGATCGTCAGGCGGTACACCTCGGTGATGGCGCCAGTCTCGGCGTCTTCGATGACATCGAGCAAGTGGCCGCCGGCAGCCTCACCCTGAACCGAGACGCCATGCGCGTGTCCCACGGGTCGCCAACTGGTCAACAGGGTGGCCAAGCCGATGCCGAGCGGAGCGGTCAGTGCGTAGAGCGTTTCCAGGGTGGGATTGCGTTGGCCGGTTTCCAGCTCCGACAGGGTGCCTTTGCCGAGCCCGGCCTGTCGTGCGAGCTCCGTCAGGCTGATGCCTCTCTCGGATCGCAGGCGCCGGATACGGGCGCCGACCTGAGCGCCGAACTCGGCAGCCGTAGGTTCAACCATCTCCGCAGAGGGGGCATCGGTCATGGAAACCAGCTTCACATATCGATTTGGGCGGCCACGTTCCCGACACTATCGTCTGTTCTGTTAACAGAACAGGCTTGATCGAACCACGTGATTAGAACAACGTGAACGGAACCACGAGGAGTCCTTGATGACCGAGCAATCCGGCGTGATCGAGTCGGTCGACAGGTCAGGCGGTATCGGGCCGACCATTCTGACCGGCATCGTGGGCGGCATTGTTGGTTTCAGCTCCTCTTTCGCAGTGGTGCTGACCGGTCTGCGGGCGGTTGGCGCCAACGAACTTCAAGCCGCCTCCGGGCTTTTTGTCGTCTGCGTGACGATGGGCGCCGGCTGCATCATCTTTTCGCTCCGCTACCGGAAGCCAATCACGATGGCATGGTCCACCTCCGGAGCCGCCCTCCTGGCCGGGGCAAGTGTGCCTGCCAGTGGTTACAGCTCGGCACTGGGGGCATTTGCCTTCGCCGGCATCCTTTATCTGGCAACAGGTTTGATCACACCACTCGGACGCTGGGTCAGTCAGATTCCATCGTCCATCGCTAATGCGATGCTCGCCGGCATCCTGATCACCCTGTGCGTGGCTCCGTTCCAAGCTCTGGCCGTGGAACCGGCAGCAATCGCCCCGGTTTTGCTCACCTGGCTGATCCTGTTGCGCCTGGCCAGAAAGTGGGCTGTTCCGGGCGCCCTGGTGACGGCATTGATCGTCATTGTGGTGACCGGCTCGCTGAGCAAGGTCACCTCCGATCAATTGATCCCCCATCTGACCTGGGTCACCCCCACCATCGATATCAGCGCCGTCATCGCCATCGGAATTCCGCTGTACCTGGTCACCATGACGAGCCAGAATATTGCCGGAACCGCGGTGATGGCCTCGTTGGGTTACCGCGTCCCGTTACCCGCGGCGTTGGTCTATACCGGCGGCGCCACCGTCCTCACAGCGGGCCTGGGTGGTTTCACCATCAATTTGTCTGCCATCACCGCCGCCATTGCCGCTGGTCCGGGTGCCCATCCGGACCCGAATCGACGCTGGATCGCCGGTGTCAGCAATGGCGTCATGTTCGCTGCCTTCGGCCCATTGGCAGCAGCGGTTGCTGCCATCGCGGTAGCTGCACCGACCGGCATCATCGCTGCCATCGCCGGCGTTGCCCTGATCGGTTCCTTTGCCGGCGCGGCAGCCAGTGCATTGGCCGATGTCAACCACCGCGAGGCCGCGGCCATCACCTTTCTGGTGGCCGCATCGGGAGTGGCCTTCGGCGGAATCAGTGCAGCATTCTGGGCACTGACTGCCGGCGGGCTATATCTGCTGGTGATGCACATCGGCAAGGCCCGCCCGCACGGGGCCGGCTCACACCAGAAGCTGCCGGCTGCCGATTCCAAGTAAACTCTCTCCGGGCATGCGATCCGTAGACGGTTCCGTCTGCCCTTGGAAAGTGGATTTCCCATCTCGAGAGGCCTGACCAACTAATGACCGTGCGTAAGGTTGCCCTGCTCACCGCAGGCGGATTTGCCCCCTGCTTGTCCTCGGCAGTAGGAGGGTTGATCGAGCGCTACACCGAACTGGCGCCCGAGGTCGAAATCATCGCTTACAAGCACGGTTACCAGGGCCTGCTCTCGGCGGACTACATCACCATCACCCCGGAAATTCGGGCCGGCGCCGGGTTGCTGCACCGTTTCGGCGGCTCCCCCATCGGCAACTCCCGGGTGAAACTCACCAACGCCAGGGATCTGGTCAAACGCGGACTGGTCAAGGAAGGCGACAACCCACTGCAGGTGGCCGCCGAAAGGTTGACCGCTGACGGTGTGGACGTACTACACACCATCGGCGGCGACGACACCAATACCACTGCGGCCGATTTGGCCGCATATCTGGCCGAGAATGATTACGCCCTCACCGTTGTCGGCTTGCCCAAGACCATCGACAACGACGTCATCCCGATCAAGCAGTCGCTCGGTGCCTGGACCGCAGCCGAGCAGGGCGCCGAGTTCGCGCAGAACATCATCGGCGAACACAACTCCGGATCCCGGATGCTCATCGTGCACGAAGTGATGGGACGGCACTGTGGGTGGCTCACCGCAGCCACCGCCAAGTCCTACCGAAAGTGGCTCGACACCCAGGAATGGCTGCCCGGCATCGGACTGTCCAAAGAAGCCTGGGACATCCACGCCGTCTATCTGCCGGAGGCCGAATTCGACCTGGAAACCGAAGCCGCCCGCCTTCGCGAGGTGATGGACCGAGTCGGAAATGTCACCATTTTCCTCTCCGAGGGCGCTGGCATGGACACCATCGTCAACCAACTCGAAGCTGCCGGCACCCCGGTCGGGCGCGACCCGTTCGGCCACGTCAAACTCGATACCGTCAACCCGGGTGCCTGGTTTGCCAAGCAGTTCGCCGAGAAGCTCGGTGCCGAGAAGGTCATGGTGCAGAAATCCGGTTACTACTCACGGGCCGCCGCCGCCAACGCCGAGGACCTACGACTGATCAAATCGATGACCGATTACGCGGTGGAATGCGCCCTGCGGGCCGAATCCGGTTGCATCGGACACGATGAAGAAGCCGGCAACAGGCTGCGGGCCATCGAGTTCTCCCGCCTCAAGGGCGGCAAAGCCTTCGACATCAACACCGATTGGTTCACCGAACTTCTCCAGGGTATCGGCCAGCCCACACCGAAAGCCGCTGCCGCACAATGATTTTCCCGCTCCGTCACGCCCGGCCCCGGCCGCCCTCCCGGCGCCTGGGGCCGTTGGCGCCGGTTTTTTCGACCAGCGAGCCCGGATAAGGCATGCTCATTCCCATGGCCAATCCCCCCGAGTCCGCCGGGCCCATCAGCTCGGGACCGCGGCGACGCCGCAGCGCCCGCCGGGAGCAGGGACCACCGCAAATACCACCCGTTGACTCGGCACCGACCCAGCCGCAGGCCTCCTCCCAGCCCGCCAACGACAATCCCGCCCAACCCCGGGTGCGGTTGGAACGGCTGGAACGCAAACGTGCTCGCAAACCACGGCGAGGATCAGCCGAACCCGCAGCAGCCCCGGCTGATCTGGTCCCTGGTCCCAATACTCGCGAGGGACGCCGTAGCCGCCACCGGATGCGCGGTCAGCAGGTCGATCAGGTTGAGCCCGCGGCCCCCGCCCCGCACGACACCGCACCGGTCAAGGCCAACGACATGCGCCGCAGCCGACCCACCCATGCCGAGCCCAATCATGTCGAACCCCCGGCGCGCTCCGTCGAGCGAACTCGGGACGTTGAGAATCTGCCCCGCACCGCCCGTGATCGACGCAACGAATTGGCCGAACGAGCGCTCCGCGGGCTGGTGACGACCCGAGGCACCCAGGTGAGCTGGTCAGCCGCACTGCGGGCCCGCGAGGTCTCCTCGCCCACAGCGCAGGACATGGCGGAGGCAGCAAGCGATCTGGTCATCGTGCGCCGCAACTACACGCCACCGGAGCCGCTTCCCACCGCACGCAAGAGCGCTACGGAACAACGACCGGAACGCCCGGCCCGACGCGGTCAACGCCAGTCCGGCAAAGGTTTCTAACCGCGGCCGCACGCCAAATTCCGCACTCAGGACAGGTCTTGATCCTGCGGGTCCGCCTCATAGGCCGACATCAGATCGATCCGACGCTGATGACGCCGATCATGCGAGAAATCGGTACTGATGAATGCGTCGATGAAGCTCAAAGCTGCTGACACCTCATGCATCCGGCCACCGATAGAAATGACATTTGCGTTGTTGTGCTGGCGCCCCAGCGTCGCCGTCTCGATGGACCAGGCCAGGATCGCTCGGACTCCGGCGACCTTGTTGGCGGCAATCTGTTCGCCGTTGCCCGAGCCCCCGATCACCACGGCCAGACTGCCCTCATCTGCCACCACCCGGCGACCGGCCTCGATGCAGAACGGCGGGTAGTCATCCAGCGGTTCGTAGGAATGAGCACCAAGATCAATGGCCTCGTGACCGGCCTTCGTGAGGTGGTCGACAATGGCTGATTTCAATTCGAAACCTGCATGATCTGAACCCAGGTAGATGCGCATGGCAATAGTGTCTCAGGCCGGTACCCAAGATCCGTCACGGCCCACTGGGGCTGCTCGGATACCGACTGACAACGTCCCCCGGTTACGGAACCACCATCACCGGGAACTTTTGCGCTGCGACAACAGCCCTGGACACCGACCCGGATGCGATGCGATGCAGCAGTTCGGCAAAGCCATTGTGTTTTTTGCCGACGACGACACAGGCCGCATCCCGGTCGTCGGCAATGCGGATGATCTCGGTGGCTGCCTCGCCGTAGGTCGAAATCAGCTCCCATTCAACACCGTTGAGATCACCGGAAGCCACCAGTGCAGCGGCCAGTTCCGATTCCATTGCCTTTTCCGAGGCCTCGGACAGCGCCAGGTCCTCCTGCATCGGTACGAAGCCCTCGACCAACGGCATCACCCGTCGGCGGACATGGATCAGCAGGACCTGGCGGTCCAAACTCCGGGCCAGGAAGACGGCAGCCCGCACGGGGCGCCCGCAGTATTCAGCAGCGTCCACCCCCACCACCACGGGCCCGGACCGAAGGTCGCGGGGAAGCGGAATGCCAGCGGAATTGGTTTGCTCAGCCATAGCGAACTCCTCGGTGCCTACGCGGGTGCCGCGAACAACTCCACCGTTTCACACCGGAGTGGTGGATGCACGTAGGGGATACAAAGTGGCGAGGCAGATCGTGTCTGTGTGGCCGTGTTGGCTGTGCCGCATCCCGATTATCGCCGCAGGCCGGGGTCCTGGACTCTTCAGCGGGACAGCAAGCGCGTCAGTCGAAGCGCGGCGATTCGGTGCGCTCGCGCTTGATCTCGAAAAAGTACGGGTAGGACGACAAAGTTACGGTCGCGTCCCAGATCTTGCCGGCCTGTTCGCCGCGGGGAATACGGGTCAGCACCGG
>JBBSRY010000082.1:0-7709 GCA_038242595.1 Mycobacteriales bacterium | reverse complement strand
GTAGCCGGCACGGTGAGTTCATTCCCCTCGGCCGCCGCAGCGAGCCGATCGAGAGAGGCCCGAAGTTTATTCTCGGTGGTTTTTCGCGCACGATCAAAACGCTTCTCGTCCGTCAGCTGAGACCAATCGTAGGTGTGGGTGACGCGGGTCCGCGACACGCCAATCGGCTCAAGCTCCCACCGCCAAAGATGCCCTGGCGGCTGCCGGCCCGGCTCGGCGGGTCGCCACGCAACGCTCCGGCCCTCGTCGAACTCGACCACGTGATTCTCCCGCACCGCACCGTCACCGGTGAGCGTCATGGTGAACACCGCACCCACGTTCCAGATTCGCTGTCCGGCGGCGGCCTCGGCCAGGTTGCCATTACCATCCCAGCGAGGCTGAAGAGACGGGTCGGCGATGAGCTCAAAGATCCGCTCGGTACCGGCCTCTATCTCCCGGCTTGCACTTGTGACGCGCGGAACATCCTCCTGATCGATCATGCCCAACATTCAAACACAAGGGCCGCAACCGTCCGTCAGCACTAGCGAACGCGGATAATTCGGCACGCTCATGGCAGCGGCGCCGCGACATCGGCCTGCCAGATCCGCGGCTGGATGGCTATGGCCTGACCGGTCATCGACCAGGTGTCGACGCCGGTCGCGGGCGACACCGGCTCGACCAACGAAGGGTGCCCCTGGTCGGACTCGAACCGACACTGTAACGATTTTAAGTCGTCTTCCTCTGCCGATTGGGATACAGGGGCGGGAGCTCGCTCCATCGGAGCCGGCACCTTTTTCCAGTTTAGACGGTGCCCGGGACCACTTCGGCCAAGTAGGTGAAGAGGAAGGGGGCAAGTGGCTATCCGAAGTGGCGGCCCAGAAATTCCAAAAGCCCAGCTGCGAATACGCCGTTGTCGTCGCCGGCAACCATATGACCAGCCCCGCCCACCGCAATGGCTTCCAGTTGTGGCATCAGCGCACGGGTGCGTTCGATACTGGAATCGGAGACGATGTCCGAACCGCCGCCGCGCACCAACAGGGTTGGCACGGTAATCGTGGCCGCCAGATCACGGATACGTCTTTCGTTGATCGGGTGTTCCCTGGTGTCCAATGTCGGTTCCTGGCGGGGGGCCGGCATGAAGGCCGGGTCCCAGTGCCAGTGGTAGCGGCCGTCGATAAGCCGAAGCACCTTCTTCAGGCCATCCAATGATCCGCCAGATTTGCGATGGGGGTTATAAGCGGCGATGGCCGTAGCGGCTTCCTCCAGCGTCGCAAACCCCTCGTCGGTACCGGTCATGAACGCCCGGATCCGCTCTATCCCAACTGGTTCGGAGAATGGCGTGATGTCCACCAAAGCCAGGGAGTCGGCAATCGTGCTGTCCTCACCGAGCGCAACCAACGACGTCAGGCCGCCCATCGAAGCGCCGACGAGGCTGATCGCACGACCGAAAGTATCCAGAATGGTCCGGAGATCACCGGCGATCGAGTCCATCGTGTAGTTGCCCGTCGGCGACCAATCGCTCTCACCATGGCCACGGGCATCGAATGCCAGGCAACGGTAGCCCTGACGGGCCAGATCCTCGCCGGTGCTGCGCCAGGAGCGCCTGGTCTGGCCACCTCCGTGCAGCAGGTACACCGTGCGGTGCTCCGTTGAGGGCTCGGTGGGTTGCCAGAGGTCACCGACCAGTAGCAATCCATCACTCCGGACCTGCACATCCTGCCGCTCCACCTGCATCATTGGACCCACTCCCGTACCGCTGCTTTTGTGATCGTAGAAACCACCTCCAGCAGCATGGCACTGTGGAGAGTCAGGGCTTTGCAGCCCGCCTGAGAGTTGGGCAACACCAGTGCTCAAAGAACCTTTGGAATGACCGTTTCGCGCAGCAGGTTCAACAAATTATCCCGAGCGCGGGGCAGGTCCTGCGTGTTGTCCCGGCAGCCGGCCAATTCGGCGACAACGGTTCCGGGCCGCGGCGATAACAGCAGAATTCGGTCGGACAGCAATAACGCTTCCTCCACGTCGTGTGTGACCAGCACGGTGGTGCGCGGATGAGATCGCCACACCTTCACCAACCACAGATTCATCTGGCGTCGCAACATCGCATCCAGAGCTCCGAAGGGTTCGTCCAGGAGGAGAGTGGGTTTGCCGGTCAAATAGGTGCGTAGTAACGCCAATCTCTGCCGCATACCGCCGGAAAGCTCGTGTGGCCAGGCGGTTTCAAAGCCGCCCAGACCAAATTCGACGAACAGTTCCGCTGCTCGAGCCAGGATGGCGGGTGTCAGTCGCCCGGTGATCCGGGCGCCGAGCAACGCGTTGGGCATCGCTCGACGCCAGGGCAACAGGCAATCCTGTTGCGGCATCAGGGCTGTCGATCCGGCGGATAAGATCATCCGGCCCGACGTCGGACCCTGAAGTCCACCGATCACCCGGAGAAGTGTGGACTTGCCACATCCGGAAGGACCCAGGATGGACACGAATTCCCCGGGCGAGACGTGACCGGTCAACGGCCCGAGAGCGTGAGTGCTTCCGAACGATACGGACAGGTCTTGGAACGTGATGCCGGCGTCGATCACAGCAGTTCACCATTCCAGGCAGCCCCGATCTGGAAGTCTTCCGGTAACAGTTCATTATCGATGAGGAAGGTGGCAAAGGCGTTCCAAACTGATTCCTGTTGGGCGCCCCATTGAGCCGGAGTCACGGCATATCGGCTGCTCAGATAGTCAGCACTGAGGGTGACCAGATCGGCGTCAAGCTCAGGTGCTGCTGACATCAGAGCCGCCGCCGCCGCTTTCGGATCGTTCATCGCATCGGCATACCCCTTGGCGGTTGCCTGCAGAAAAGAGGAGACCCGGTCGGGGTTGGATGCGATGGCAGACTCGGTGGTGGCAATCAGCGGCGTGTACCAATCGGGAATGCAGTCGATGTGGTCCAGGAAGTCGATGGTGCTGACCGGCAAGTTGTCCACCTGTTCCAGCCGAATGCCGTCCCAGGCGTTGAAAATCCACGCGGCGTCATAGGACCCTTCGGTCAGTCCGATCCTGAAGTCATCCGACGGTAGCGGTCCAAATGTCACCTTGCTTGGGTCGCCACCATCGCAAGCCACCAACGCAGAGATCAATGCCTTTTCCAATTGGCCGTCATAGCCGCCATATATCTTGCCTTCCAAGTCTTTCGGCCGGGTGATCCTCGACTCGGTGAGGGATACCAGACTGGAAGTATTGTGCTGAACGATCGCGGCCACGCTGACCACCGGTACGCCCTGAGCACGGGCCGGGAGCAGCGATTCGGCCACGGACAGGGCAAAATCTGCTTGACCAGCACCGAGCAGGGTCAGACCCGAGGTGTCTCCTGGTTCGATGAATGTGACATCCAAACCCGCTGCGGCGTAATAGCCCCTGGCTTGCGCGAGGTAGAGACCGGAATGGTTCGTATTGGGTGACCAATCCAGTATGACGGAGATCTTCTGCAGCGCAACGGATTGGCTTGGGGCGGGGCTACTGGCGCAGCCGACCAGCAGCAGCCCGACGATCGCGCCGACGGTGAATCTTGTTCTCATGATGATTTTCCTTCTCGGAAGAATGGGCGGGGGACTGTTGCCAAGGGGTGGCCAGGGCAGCCAGGCGATCCACCAGAATGAACAGGGCAGCCGTCAAAAGGGCGATCAGTGCCACCGCAACAAAGATCTGGTCGACGGCGAAGGCTTTCCGAGACCGTTGGATGTAGACACCCAGACCACTTTCACCGGCCATGTATTCGGCGACCACGGCGGCGCCGATCGTGTAGGTGGCGGCGAGTCGCAGGCCCGATAACGCACCCGGAATGCCGGCCGGCAGACGGATCAGCAGCAATTGTGCTCGCCAATTACCACCCAGTCCGCTGATCAGATCCAGTAGCGCAGTCGGTACATTTTCCATCGCCGTCACGGTGGTGACGAGCACCGGGAAGAAGACCGTCATCGCCACCAGGATGATCTTCGGAGTCAGCCCATATCCGGTCCAGATAATCAGCAGCGGTGCCAGGACGATGATGGGCACCGTTTGGCTGAACACCAGCAACGGGTAGATGCCCTGTCGCAGTAGCGGTATCAGGACCACCAGGATGGCCAACACAAACCCGGCGACCGCCCCGAAAAGCAACCCGAGTCCGGCCTCCGTCAGCGTCGTCAGCAGATGCGGGCCAAGTACACCGGCGGAATCCAGCGCAACTCTGCCCACCTGGGCCGGCGACGGAAGGATGAACGGTGCGACTCCGGAGAGGCGAACATACATTTCCCAGGCCAGCAGTAGTGCCAGCAAGGTGCAGGCAACCGGAGCGATGCGCGGTCGCCGCCGCTTTGTCAGCGGAATTTCCCGGTCAGCTGCGCCATCGTGGGGCCATCATCTGCGGATGCCTGGCTGATCTTGATGATGCTGATGACGGATTCGCTGCCGGAGCGCAGGGTGGCCTCGTGGACCCTACGAAGCAGGGCCCAGATGTCATCCGGTGAACCTTCGATGCTGGTTCCCAACGGTCCGACCTCGTAGATGAGTCCGGAGTCCTGAATCTGTGCGATCGCGGATTCGACGTGGGCGTAACGGTTCTCGTCAGTACCGGCGGGACGGGGGAGTACTTGAATCTCGACCATCATGATGATCAGCTGCCTTCCGATAGGTGGCAACCCCGACGGCAGGACTCACCAGCGGCCAGCCGTGTGACGTCGATCCGCAACGTCAACGATTGGATGCTGATCGGGGCTGCACCAGTGGCAGATCCGCCGGTGTCAACTCCTCGCGTCCCTCCGCTGGAATTACCCAGTTCAGGTTCAAGGGTTAACAACGCTGCTGAAGATTTTCAGCTGGTCGTACTCTCAGCCCGGCTGTCCCGAGCTCCCCTGCGATTACGAATCAGACTGTAGCGCACATCATTGCGCCGGCCAACGCCGACCGGTGAACTGCGTGAGGTGTGCAACCACGTCGAAACGGTTAGACAACCTCAAGTGAGCATCACTTACGCCAGGTTGGATCTCCGGCCGCCATTCGAAATTGGCCCAGCGTTGGCGATCCTTGCATCCCAAGCTCTTCCGGATTCGGAGATCGTCGATCTGGAGCGGGCCCGCCATACCCGGTTGTTCAGTGTGCTCGAGGGCCGGACAGTCGCGGTCACCGTTGAGTTGCATGTCGACCACATCGATATATGGCATCGCAGGGTGGAACCTGCTGCGGAATCGTCCATCGTTCGGCGGGTGAGCCACGGGCTGGATCTGCATGCGGCGCCGGCACAGATCGCGGCGCGGATGGGGGCAGATCCAGTGATCGGTGCACTGGTAACAGCTCGCCCAGGGCTGCGGGTGATCGGGTTACCCGAGGACTTCGAGGCGGCGGCGATTACTGTTCTGGGACAACAGGTATCGCTGGCGGCCGGCCGAACATTCGGGGCCCGCCTGGTCGCGAGGTTCGGTTCGGACGGCGATGCCGGGCTGCGGGCTTTTCCCACTCCGGTGGTGCTGGCAGCCAGCTCGCCGTCGGAATTACAGTCCGCTATCGGGGTGACCCACGCCCGGGCACGCACCGTACTGGGGCTGGCCCAGGCATGGACCGCTGGACTGCGGCTTGGCCCCGATATCGACGCGATCAGCTCTCGACAGGCGCTGCTGGGAATCCCGGGAATCGGACCATGGACGGCAGAATCGTTGGCAGTGAGAGTGATTGGTGATCGGGACGCCTACCCGGCCGGTGATCTGGTGCTCCGTCGGGCATTGCGGGTTCGGACCGAAACAGCAGCCAGAGCAGCGGCAACAGCCTGGTCACCTTTCCGCAGTTACGCACTCTTTCATCTCTGGTGTGCCGAGTTGGGGGTCTGAGCGAACTGCTTCGATGGTTTGGTCAGGCCGAGCCGGGGGGATAGTGCTGACATGTCCTTGGCCCTGCTTGACTACCGACGTCTGGTCGCCGGTATTTATCGCAACTACCGTAACTCGGCGAATCCGGAGTCCGGCTGGCAGCAGTGGTGCGCTCAGCGTAACGAACTGCTGGCCACCCACTCCAAGTCCGCACTGCCGGCCGGCGGCGAGATCCCCTACGCGCCCTACGATTCGGCCCTGCGCTTCGAGGTCGTCGTCGAAACAGATGTCGAGCCCTTACATTTGGACGTACCAACGGCGACTGACGGAATTGTGCCATTCGATCGGATCGGTGTCGTGGCTTTGCCCGGACTGGGCAACCTGGATCTCTGGTGGCTCGGTTCCTACGGTGGTGGGTTGTTCATCCCGATGAAGGATGCCACCGCCGCCCACACCACCTATGGCGCCGGTCGCTATCTTTTGGACACGGTCAAGGGCGCTGATCACGGCGGTGATATCGACCCGGCCACCGGTAACGGCACGCTGGTGTTAGACCTGAATCTGGCCTATCACCCCAGCTGCGCCTACCACCCGGCGTGGGTCTGCCCGCTGGCCACGGCCGGCAATGTGCTTGCTGCGCCGGTGGTGGCCGGCGAGTTGCTACCGGCTGGTGGCTGGTACTGACCCGAACCATCGCGCCGGCAGGACCACGATCCCATCATCGTCAGACCAAAGTTGGTCGCCGGGAGTGAATTTGATGCCGCCGAATTCGACCGACACGCGGACCCTCAGCCAAGGCCGTGTTACACCCTAGGGCCGGAGGTATCCCTGGCAATATCGATCAGCACCTTTCCCACTATCGAGTTCTGCACCGCTTCATGGGCTGACGAAGCGTCCTCAAAAGCGAAGTGATGCAGGGGTAGCCCGAAGGATTCACCAACGCCGATGGCCTGCTCCTTGACTGCAGAACTGATGTCGGCGACCGCCTGAGCCTTGGCAGATTTCGATGCCGTATAGACGAGCACAAACTGCCAGCGGGCATTGGGCGCCATCAACTTCCTGATCGGGAGGGAGATCTCCGAACCGCCGTCATCGGCATACATCGCCACCGATCCAAAGCGGGCCAGGATGTCCGCGTCGATGCCGGCATTGGCCGCGGCCGATACCTCCACCACGGTGTTGACGCCATGGGGCGCAATCGTCTTGATTTCGGCGACCACATCCTGCTCGCGGTAGTTGATCACGTGGGTGGCACCAGCGGCGGTGGCCAAGGCGGCCTTCTCGGCGCTACTGACGGTGGTGATCACAGTTGCCCCGGACCAGCTGGCCAGCTGGATGGCCGCATTGCCAACGGCTCCCGCACCGCCGGAGACCAGAACATGCCGGCCGCGCAGAGTGTCAGGGCCGAGCCGGGTGGGCCCGTCGGCAGTCATGGTCAGACAGAGGTGGGCCGTAATGAAGGGGATGCCCAGGGCGGCGCCGAGGTCGAACGATGCCGTGTCGGGCAGTGGGACAGCCTGATTGGCCGGCACCAGTGCGTAATCCTGTGTGCTGCCCTCGACCCGTTGGTAGGCGGCCTCCCAGACCCAGACGCGTTGCCCCACTTTATGTGTGGTCACATTGGAGCCGATCGCGTCTACGATGCCCGCGCCGTCCTGGCCTGGTACCTGCGGTGGGTCGACGGTTCGGCTGGTGGTACCGCCGGCCCTGGATTTCCAATCAGTCGGATTGAGTCCGCTGCGGTGGATCCGGACCCGTACCTCATCGGCGCCTGGGCTCAGAAGCGCCTTGTCGACGATGGTCAGAACATCGGGCGCACCCGTGTTGGTGTAAACCACAGCTCGCGGTTGGGTCATCATTCCTCCAGGGTTGCGCGATGAACGACGGGGGTCAATTTTTCGGACGTTTGGGC
>JBBSRY010000081.1:0-7711 GCA_038242595.1 Mycobacteriales bacterium | reverse complement strand
CCGGTTGCGACGATCAAATGGTCATACTCAATGGCGCTATCATTTCCGGAGATCAGCTTCACCCGAAGCGATTTCGTTTCGACATCGACCGACTCAACCCGGCCGTGCACAAATTCCGCGTTACGGAGCACTTCTCGTAAAGGCGTCCTGGTCAGTTCCAGTGGCAGCATTCCGGCCACCACCTCACCGGTGAAGCCGTGAAAGTTGTGGCAGTCATCGGCTGAAACCACCGTCAGCCGGATCCGCTTGCCGGCCCCGGCCACCAGCGTCCGATACGCATGCAGCGCAACGTATCCGCCGCCGACGATGACCACCCTGGTCAGTGGGTGAGTGGTGCTCATGCGCTGAGCGACAACGTCGGGGCGCAGTTGTCCTGAGCCAATTCCACCGGCAGTGTGGTCGGCAGTGGTTTTGTCGGCAGTGTGGTCGGCTGCGCCGTAGCCGGCAGTGCAACCGGCCGACCAAAGGTGCTCGCAGCGGCCGGGCCAAAACCGAGATGTCGATATCGGCCGGCAATCTCGGTGATCTGATCCACCTGCTCCAACATTGGTTGCCCCAGCGAGAAGTGGCCCTGATGACCAACCAGGGACAGCAACATGGTTTCGGCCAGGCAGGCGTAGGACTGTCCTGAATTCAATCCGATATCACCACCCTTGAGTTTCATCGACGGCACATCCACGATGCCACCGTCCAGCAACAACACATCCGGTCGTTGGGCGACAAGATCCGGGCTGGTGTTTCGGGGTTGGGTTGCGTCCACAACGATGGCCCCCTGAGCGAGATGGGATGGCCCCAGGAGGGTATCGGCTGCCGAGGTGAGTAGCACGACGATATCGCAGTTGGCGATCTCGGCCAGGCCGGTGCCGATCCGGATCGCTGAGGTGGTGGACAGATCGGTGGCAAGGCGCTCCAGTCGGGCGCTACGCCGGGCTACCAGCACCAGTTCGGCGGCTTCACCGTCTCGGGCGAGCAACCTGGTGACTGCGGTACCCACACTGCCGGAAGCTCCGATGATACCGACCCGCCCGTGCCGGGCTACCGCCAATAGGCTGCGGATCTGTTGGTGGACAATGAATGCGGTATAGGCATTACCATTGGTGACGCCGATATCGGTCCGGTTGCGCAGCGCATTCCCGCCGGCGGTGACCGGCGCGGTCAGCCCGCCCAGCCCGACGATATCGGCGCCGAGAGCAACTGCACGATCGACTGCGGCGCTGACCTTCTTGGATCCCTCGCGCGGGTTGGAAAGCAGGTGCCTGGCACCGAACGGAACCAGAATCAGATGGCCGGCTGGAGAGCTGTTGCCGCCCAAGGTGACTGAGGCAAGTTTGATCGGCTTGATCGGCAGTTTGCGAAGACTGTGATCGTAGATGGATGCCGGCAGCAGCCCCAGCGGGGCCCACAGTCGTGCCATGTCGGTGCGGAGGTTGGCCCGGGGATGAACGAGGAAGGTGAATGTCATGTGCAAGAGACGCACGAGTCGCCGCTGGTGATACCGGTGATTGATGTCCGTTTGGGTGATTACCAGGATCTTACGACGGTGCGTCGGTGGACTTTCTGGCCGCAAAAACACCGTCCGGCACCGCTCCGCCGGCGACCAGGGCACGAGAAAGCTGCTTCCCAATCTCCCGGAGCCGCCGGGTACCGGACTCCCCCAGGGCCACCCACGGAGTCAGGCTGAGCTGATCGGTCATTGCCTCGATCCGTGCGCGCAGTGCAGTGCCTGCAGGAGTCAAGGCACCGTCGATATCCAGGAAACCTCTTTGAACCAAATCACTTTGGACCGATGCCCACTCATCGACGGACCAGCCTCTGGATCGTTGTGCTGACCGAATGGCGAATCCTCGCCCGGTGGCGACATGCGTGATCAGTGCCTCCAGACCGGACAGCTCGGAGGCCACCAGAGCGATGATGTGCCCGTCGCCCCGGTGTTCTCGCAGAAGTGCGGTGGCATGCCAAAGCCTCTGCAACGGGGTGGCCGGCCAGCGCACATCGCAATGGCCGCCGAACAACGCCCGCCCCGCCATCTCTCGTGCAACACCTTGAACGGAACGAGCGGCCACTCCGGCCAGTTCGGCAGCTTCGTCGATCAACTCGGACTCGGCCAGCGGCCCCAACAGCCGACGCAGAGCACCTTCGGCAGCAACAAACCGAGCCTCCAGCAGCGATTCAGGTGCGGCCAGCGACCAGGCTTGCGGGATCGACCGGGCAATGAGCTCCGGATTGAAGTTGTAAAAGGTCGCCGCTACCACGCCAGGTCCGACAGCGCCCATGGGTGCTGCTCGGCTGGCGAAGTATCCCATCCGGCCGGATTCGATGCCGACCGCCGCGTAGGCGGCCCTGGCCTCCGGTGCAAAATAGATCATCGAGTGCACCAGATCCAAGGACCGGGCAATCTGCCCGGAAAGCGGGATCAACATCGGTCCGGTCACGACCCCGCTATCGGCAGATAACGGCCCCACCACTCGAGGATGGCTTCGAACCTTTGCTGCCGATGCCGTGGTCGACCCGAACGCGACAACTCGTGCCCCTCCGCGGGAAACAGCAACATCTCTACCTCGGCGCCGCGCTGTTTCAAGCTGACGAAGAGTCGTTGGGCCTGCTCGACCGGACATCTCCAGTCGTGTTCGGAATGCATGATCAACAGCGGGATGCAGATGTCGTCGGCGTGCGCCAGCGGCGATTGCTGCAACTGTGCGTCCCGGTCTGCTCCGACCAACATGCCGGCGAATCGCCAGCCGATGTCGCTGGAACCGGCAAATGAATCCCAGGCGTTGACGGACCGTTCACTGATACCGGCGACAAAACGACCGGGTGCCTGGGAGGCCAACCACGCGGTCATGAATCCACCGTAGGAACCCCCCATCACGCCGACCCGGGATTCGTCCAGGTCATCACGCATCAGAGCCGCATCAAGCAGAGCGAGAACATCATCGGCGTCAACGGTGCCAAGGCGGTGCAAAATGGTGCGGCCGTGTTCCTGGCCGTAGCCGGCGGAGCCACGGGGATTGGGCAGTACCACCGCATAGCCGGCGCCGGCATAGACCTGGGCTTCGTCGAAGAATCCCCAGCCGTACGCCGCGTGTGGCCCGCCATGTACGTCCAACAGGACGGGGTGCGGACCGTCACCGGCCGGGAGCACGAGCCAGCCGTGCACCGGGTACCCATCCGGCGATGTACCGCTGATTTCGATCTGCGGCAGGATGCCGTTGGTACGCAATGGTTCCGCGACGTCTGTCAATGAGTTTTCGACACCGTCGGGCAGTCCGTCAGCGGTGATGGGCAGAGTGACCAGTTCACCGGTGGTGCCGACGCCGGCCAGCACCGCGGCGGCCGCACGATCGGTCGCAACTGCGGTGCGCAGCACTCTTTCCCCGCCCATGACGATCGAAAGAGTTGTCAGCACTGCATTCTCGGCAGTTTTAGGGATCGCGCGGAGTTCGATAGCGCCTCGGTTGGCCACACCGGCCAAAATATTGGCGTCCCGAATGATCGGGTCGCCGGCTTCGGAATCGATGGCGACCGTCTCCGGATCCGTCAATCTGCGCGTGTCGCCGTCGCCAAGCCGAGTGCAGAAAAGGCCCGGGTTGAGGCCCAGCATGTCGTCCTCATCCCCCATGACGCCCACGTAGTAGACCGTTTCGTCGTCGAGGACCGGATGCGAAATGGTGCCATCCGGGGCCGCCACCACGGACGCCGCACCCGGGTCGGTCAGCTCTGAGTCCGAGACCTGGACGAGTTGGGAATACGAGCTGTCCGGTGCGGCCTCACGGACGTAGAGCACCGTACCGGCCGGTCCGAAGATGGCTTCGGAGACACCGGCTGGTTCGGCCGTCAATTGCCGGATGTTTGATCCCGGGCTGTTTTCCACCTCGGTCCCGGCGCCGGCCAGGTCCAGCACAAATCCCTGATTCGGTCGGTCCCCGATGAATCCAACATTGTCGGCCCGGTACCGAAAACCGGTGATGCGACGGGGCGGCTCGGCTTCGGATCCGACCTTGTCGTCGGTGCCGTATCGACCGGCCTCCGGCACTCGCGCGACGTAGAGAAGTTGCTTGCCATCTGCGGAGAACACCGGGGCGCCGGCGCCCAGCGGATGCCAGGTGAGCTGCCGGGGTTCACCGCCCGCGGTGGGAATGGTCCACAACTGGGAGGGCTTGCCGTGCTCGCTGCGCAGGAATACCAATGTTTGTGCATCCGGTGACAGCACTGGCGCAGTATCCCGTGCACCCCTGGTGAATAGCCGGCGCTCACCCTCCGGAGTAATCCGGTGGATCGAGCCACGGTATTCATCGGCTTCCAGGTCCGGGCTGATCAGAGCTACCCAGCAGGTTCCGTCCGGGGATAGCGCCGGTCGGCCGATCATGGTCAGGTCTGTGAGTTCAGATGTCAGCACAAGATCACAGGCTACCCATGGCGGATCCAGCCGAGCGATCGGGTTCCTCTGGCAGGGTGGAAGGGCGGAACGATATGTCCGGGTCGTGCGTTATCCGTTCCGTCCGTGTGATGAACCCGAGAACCAAGTTGTGTAATCGAAAGGCGGGCCGGTGCCGGCAGCTGCTGTGAAGACGGAATCCCCCGGTGGGTTCCGCGGCCTTATCGCCGCTACCCGAAAGACCCGTGGGCGGCGGATCACCTCGATCCTGGTGATCGTGGTGCTGATAATCGGTCTGGCCGCAGTATTCTGGCCGAGTAATGATCCTGACCCGGTTGCTACCGAGGATGTGACCGTCCCGGTCACCGGCGGTGTCGGCGAAGACCCAATGATCGATATCGACGCCACCGTGTACTTCCCCGCATCACTGCCCGCGCCGGCCATCATCATGGCCCACGGTCTTGGTGGCTCCAAGAAGTCGGTGACCAGCGACGCCCTGGATCTGGCCCGCGCCGGCTACCTGGTCCTGGCCTATTCGGCCCGCGGTTTCGGTGCTTCCGGAGGACACATCCACCTGGACTCACTTGACTACGAGGTACAGGACGCCAAGCAACTCGTCGATTATCTGACCACCCGCACCGATGTCCTGCAAGATGGCGCCAACGATCCCCGCGTGGGGGTCACCGGTGGTTCCTACGGTGGCGCTGTCTCACTGATGCTGGCCGGTATTGATCCTCGGGTCGACACCGCGGTGCCGCTGATCACCTGGCACAGCCTGTCCGATGCACTGTTCCCGAACTACGCCTCGACCGGTGACGGCGCCGCCGCACGCACCGTCGGTGAAGTCGCCCCGGCGACCGACGGTGTCTTCAAGCGTTACTGGGCAGCGGTATTCATGACCTCGATTACCAGCGGTTCGCTGGCCGGCAGCGCAGCCAGCCTTGGCATCTCCGGTAACGGCGCCGAATCAGGCGATGGCCAAGCAGCTGACGGCTCGGCCCCGGACAATGGCGAATCAGCTCCTGTTCCGGATATGGGTTCGATCAATCCGATGGATCTGCTGGCCCAGGGCAGTTGCGGCCGGGTCGCTCTGGACATCTGTGCCGGCTACACCCGCGTCGCCGAATCCGGACGTCTGGATCAGCAGATGGACGACCTGCTGGCGAACTCCAGCCCGGCCGCCGTTGTTGGCGATATCACCGCTCCCACCCTGCTCATCCAGGGCGAACGGGACACCCTGTTCGGTTTGGATCACGCCGATGCCAACGCCCGCGCCATTGCCGCTAATGGCACCGAAGTTTCGGTGATCTGGTTCAGCGGCGGTCACGACGGCGGCGGTATCGACGACACCACCAGAGCAGCCATGCACTCCTGGTTCGATCACTACCTGGCCAAGGACGGTCCGGCGCCGGCTCTGGGTTTCCGGTACAGCATCGATGGTTCCATTTCAGATACCGGACAGGTTCGCAGTCGAATCCTGTCCGCTACCGCCGGCTATCCCGGGCTGTCCGGTGCGGCTCCGGCCGCGAACACCGCGGTCCCCCTGACCGGCGACACGCAACCGATCTTGAGTCCACCCGGCGGTACCCCCGCCGGCCTCTCTTCGCTGCCGGGGCTTGGATCAGCCGCCAGCACCGCCCTGGCCACGCTGGGCGGCGAGGTTCCCGGTCAGGCTGCTCGATTCTCCTCCGAGCCGTTGACTGACCAGATTCTGCTGACCGGCAGCGCAAAATTGAATCTGTCTATCACCGCCGGCCCCAGTCTGGATTCGCTGGCCAGCGGCAATCTGTCCGGCGGAACCTCCAATGAAGCAACACTTTTCGTGAAGTTGTACAAGGTGACCGCCAGTGGTGTGCGCACTTTGGCCGGTGGCGCCGCATCACCGATCCGAGTCACCGGGCTGACGGTCGGCAAGGCCGTTGAAGTGGCGGTGGCGATCACTCCGGTTGCGCTGCAGATCGACGAAGGCTCGACCATCCAAGTGGTGGTGGCCACCACCGATCAGGCCTTTGCAGTTCAAAATGAAGCCGCGACCTATCTGGTGTCGCTCACCGACGACCAGACCCTGCAGGTACCGGTCGCCAGCGGCAGCAATATCTCCACCTCAGAGATTCCGGTTGTTCAGCTGATCGGACTGATCATCTTGTTGATCATCGGTGCCGTGGCCTTGGTGCTGGCCGGCATCGTGCGCAAACACCGGGCCGATATCGATCCGGAACTGGTGGATCTGCCACTGCGCATCACCGGTCTGCGCAAGGAATATCCCGGTGGGGTAGCTGCCGTGACTGACGTCGGCTTCGAGGTGAAGGCCGGTCAGGTTCTTGGTCTGCTCGGTCCGAACGGCGCCGGTAAAACCACGTCCCTGCGGATGGTGATGGGCTTGATCAATCCCAGTGCCGGTGAGATCCGAGTATTCGGGCACAAGGTCACCCCTGGTGCCCCGGTACTGTCCAGGATCGGGTCTTTCGTCGAAGGTTCCGGCTTCCTGCCCCACCTGTCCGGTAAGGACAATTTGAATCTGTACTGGCAGGCCACCGGCCGTCCCGCAGCGGCCGCGTACATGGAGCAGGCGCTGACGATCGCGGGCTTGGGTAAAGCGGTCGATCGTCGGGTGCGCACCTACTCGCAAGGCATGCGGCAAAGACTGGCCATTGCGCAAGCAATGCTCGGCCTGCCGGATCTGCTGATCCTCGACGAACCCACCAACGGTCTCGACCCGCCGCAGATTCACGCAATGCGCGAGGTCCTGCGCCGTTACGCCGCTACCGGGCGAACCGTTGTCGTCTCATCCCACCTGTTGTCCGAGGTGGAGCAAACCTGCAGCCATGTGGTGGTGGTCAATCAAGGCAAGACCATCGCGTCCGGAACGGTAGCGGAATTGGTGGCCGCGTCCGGTGAAATGACATTTGTGGTCGATGAACCCGACCGCGCCGCAACGGTCCTCGCCGCTGTTCCCGGGATTACCGAAATCGACGTCGAGGACGGTCAGGTCCAGATCGACCTCGCCGGTACTTCACCGGCCGATGCCATCGCCGCACTCGTTGCGGCCGGCATTGCGATCAAATCCGCAGCTCCCCGTAATCGTCTGGAAGACGTGTTTCTCGATCTGGTCGGTGCTACCGGACCAACTGGAGGTAAATGATGAGCCCGGTGCATCACGACCGATCGGCCGAAGCCGCGGTAGCAGCATTGGAGTCGGTGCCGCCACCGGGGGTTGCCGATCAAGGCGGGGTGGCTGTCGGCTACCAACCCGGCCGCACTCTGCGCTTCGGCGTCGAACTGAGGCGTCAACTCAAGCGGCGTCGAACCCAATTCACCCTGGGCTTCATGGTGTTG
>JBBSRY010000080.1:0-7777 GCA_038242595.1 Mycobacteriales bacterium | reverse complement strand
GGGCTTGAGCCAGATCCCGCTCCCGATCCCGAGGACAGAAATTACCACCTGGTCAGATCCTTCGACGCGCCCAATAAGCTGACCAATCCGCTGATCAAACCCACTGGGCTGAACCTGACCATGAACCTGGACACCCTGCTGCAGCTGCGAAATGATCCCGGCTACCTGGACACTTTCAATACCATTCCCGACCACCTGCGCGACGGCATCCTGAAATCCGCCGCATCGGTCACCGTCATGCTTTTGGACAACTGTGGCACCCTGCTGGACCTCGGCAAGACCGCCAGATTCCCGAACACCAAACTTTCCAAATATCTGGAACAACGTGACATCAGCTGTCGATTCCCGGGTTGCAACAACAACGCACGCCGTGCCGACCTGGATCACCAACAACCGTGGAAAGTTTCACCCGGCGAAACGGTTGCAGATGCTATCGCGGCGCCACCTCGGTCGGTCGATACCGTTCCCGGGGGACAAGTCTCAGAACTGTCAGGTAACAGCGCTTCTCGATGGGCCATTGGCGCTACCAGCGATCACACCACCAGCAGTCGGATAGAAGGCGATCACGCCACCTGGAGTCACACCGAAGGCGAAACATGCGCCGGCAATATGGCTGCGCTCTGCCGGACGCATCACCTGATGAAACACCACACCAACTGGCAAGTGCAGCACGAGCCCGATCACAGCCTGAACTGGATCACCCCCAACGGCCACCGCCACAGCACCGCCCCGCACGATTGGCGGCTTATCCTGCCCGCCGAGCATATCGCCAAGGCTCGACAGCAACTGGCCGCCCGTCGAGCAGTTGAAGCGGGAGAAGCTGCGCAGGTCCAGGCAGAATTTGACGCCAAATACCTTGATAATCCACCGTTCTGAGCGATGCCCGCCGAGCGCCGGTCTCCGGTTGAGCGGAGGAAGTCAGATCCAGAACCCTCGCGGGTGCAGCACCAGCTGCAACAGCAACGGTGTGAATAGCCCTGGCTCGCACAACGGCTTGCAGGCCGCTGGCTATCGTCTCGGCGATAGCCGGTTTACGAGGCCTCCCCCAACCCGACAGCCATGAGTGGAGGAACTCCGTACGCAAGACTGACAGACCTTCTCCCTTGACACCGGAGCAGGTGACCATAATGGCGATCGATCAGCCTGGCGGCCGAGCTCGGCCCGTCGCAGACCCCAGCCGCGAACACTGGCGATCCGGGGCACTCACCGGTATGGCTCTGCCCGCCATGATTGCCGGCTGTGGCTGATGATCCTGATCTGAAGACAACGTTCCGAATTCCAGATTCGGCTCAGAAGTCTCTTCGTCGAAGTTCAACCGATATCGGGCTCATCGAGTCCGGCGCCGAACAGGAAGCTACCCGTCCAGGAGAACGGCCGTGTCAGGGTTGGCGACACCGGGACTGCAGCTGAGTCCGAACCCCGCGTGATTGGCTGGGAACAGACATGACGCTTAATCCGATACCCTGAGCGCGGGACAAGCCAGACCGAGAGTGTCCCGGCGGATTGCTCGGAAGTCCCGAGCACACCCATAAACTAGTTGGGTGCTTGAGGTGAAGGACCTGCAGCCGGAGTTGAGGCGGCGCCGGGGCTAAACGGCATCGGGGTCAACTCCGACTGAAGTCAACGTCCTGTGTGGTAGACGTCCTGATACTCGTCCTCATATCCCTCATCGGAATCGTTATCCTGCGGCGGGGCAGAACCCGGCCGAGAGGATAATTCGCGTTGTAAGGCGGTGACGTCGATGGCATGGGTGTTGTACTTCAGATCCCGTGCCACTTTGGTCTGCTTCGCCTTCTGACGGCCTCGCCCCATCTGGCGGACCCCCTTGCGCAGAGAAGCGGAGCGGCCGACTGGCGGCGGCTCCGGTATGTTTGACCAATCGTAAATCCGATCGTACAGGGTCTATCGGTGTCCTCGCACCCAACTGATGAAGTTGGTGTGTTCGCCCCGAGTGAACCGCCACACAAACGATATTTTAAAAGACTCCCGGCGCGAGTTCGACGGTGCCGACCGGTACCCCGCCACCCTTGATTACCCCGGTTCCGAGCTGGTCCAACACCGGGGCGCCCACACCCAGGTAACGGAGCCCGGCCACCAGCGCCGGCATTCGAGCGCGATCGCCACCGTCATAGATCTTGACGGCAACCGCACGCCCATCCGCCAGGGCAGCTGTGTGGACCCCCTCGGCGCCGCCCTTGACCAACAGGCCCGGAATTCCCTCCATCAGCAGGGTGTCATCGCGTCCGGTACCGCCGACCATGTCCGGGTGCGCGCGCATCGCGTCCGCCACGGTTCGCTCCGGGGTGCCGACCGCAGCGGTGGTCATCCGGCCGAAGGCGCGCGCCAAGCCGATCAGGGAGATGGCGTACAGCGGGGCGCCGCAGCCGTCTATGCCGGTCGCAGTCGGTGTCTCGCCGGAGAGGCGGGCAACCTGATCGAAGACGGCTAGCTGAAGGGGGTGCTGTGGACTCAGATAGCTGTCCAGATCCCAACCGGCCGCGACGCAGGCGGTCAGCATGCCGGAGTGCTTGCCGGAGCAGTTCATATAGATGCGCCGCTCGGACCCACCGGCTCGGATGAGGTCATTCCTGGTTGACTCGTCCAGCGGTAGAGCGGTCGGGCAGTGCAGGTCATCCTCGGTCAACCCCGCACGGGCCAGGATGTCCAAGGCGCGCGAGGTGTGCTTGCGTTCACCGGAATGCGATGCCGACGCCAGGGCGAGGTCGGCGCCGGCGAGGTCGGCACCGGCGGCCAACATGGCAAGTGCCTGAAACGGCTTGTTCGAGGACCGCGGAAACACTGGCGAGTCCACGTCGCCACGGGAATAAATCACCGAACCGTCAGAATCGGTCACCACGAGCGCGCCGAAGTGGCTGCACTCGTGAAAGCCGGAACGGATGACTCGGACAAGTTCGACAGGGATGAAAGCGGAGGTGTTAGTCACGTCGTTCATCTTGGCAGAACTCGACGAAAGCTCGCTCAGCCAAGCCCGAGCAGCGCGATGGCAGCAGCGCGGTTGAGAGCGGGTCGACCGGCGAGTCTGGCGATGCCGCCCGCTTTGGCGGCAAGCGCGAGGTTCTGTCGAGGCTCACCGCCCGAGGTTCGAGTGCCGACACAGACGTGGCCACCGGCGGCCAGCGCGGCAAGACTGGCCAGGATGGCGCCGTCACCATTGCCTGCCAGCGAGACCGGCAGTGGCCGGTGGTGACCGATACCCAGGGCAATGCTGCCGGCCGTCGCCGGCAGATCAGTGAGGACACCAGAATGCAGTTCGACCAGGCAGGTATCGATCGCCCCGGGCCGGCGGTATTCAACGGGAATCGAGCCGAACTGGTCCTCGATCCCAAAATGCCCGACCAGGTCGACGAATCGCGCTGTCGAGGAATCGGCCATCGCCGTGATGATCAACCTCGTCTGATCACGAAGGGCGGCGACAACCCTGCCCGGATCTTCGATCTCAGGCGGTAACTCCAGGCGGGTGACCCCGATCTGTTCGGCGTCGACGGCGACCCGAAGCAGCATCGGCAGGTCCATCGCGCCCGGCGCCACTGTCAGCAGGGTGCCGGGGAAATCAGCCATTCGTCATGAGCTCGGCCAGAACGGCAGGGTCGATATTGCCGCCGGAAACCACTGCCACCGTCTTGCCGGGCGGCAGTTGGGAACGGTGGAACAGGAAGGCCGCGACGCTGACGGCGCCGGAGGGCTCGGCCACAATGCGGGCGTCGAGCAGCAGCCGACGGGTGGCCTCGGCGATCTCGTCCTCCGAGACGGTGATGATGTCGTGAACCTGAGTCCGAATGTGTTCCCAGGGCAAGTGGCCAATGGTGAACGTGCGCAGACCATCGGCCATCGTGCGGGCAGTGTCCAGCGGTGACCATTCTTGACGGACACCGGTGCGGAAGGACTCGGCTGCGTCGCCGGCCAGTTCCGGTTCCACCCCAATGACTTTCGCCTGGGGCAGCAGTGCTGTAATGGCCGCGGCAATGCCGGAAATAAGGCCACCACCGGATATTGGGACCAGCACCACGTCGACATCCGGTGCATCCTCGGCGATTTCGAGGCCGACGGTACCCTGACCGGCGATCACATTGGCGTCGTCGAACGGCGCCACCATGGCTTTCCCGGTCTGCTGGGCCAGCTCTACCGGGCGGGAGAACCGCTCGGTCAACGGAACCAGTTCCACTGTCGCGCCCAGTAGTTGGGTGGCTTTGATCTTGCGCGGCGGAGCGTTGTCCGGAATGACGATGTGGGCGTCGATGCCGAATTCCCGAGCTGCATAGGCAACTGCCTGGGCGTGGTTGCCGGAGGAGTGGGCCAGGATGCCCCGCGCTCGCTGTTCGGGTGTCAGGCGCGAAATTGCTGTTACCGCACCACGGATCTTGAAGGCGCCGATGGGTTGCAACGACTCGAGTTTGAGCCACAATTCCGGCCAGGGGGAGGCCAACAGCGGTGTGCGGACGGCAATGCCCTCGATCTCGCGGGCGGCCTGACGGATGGAATCGATGGTGACTAGTTCGGGCATGGCTCAAGCCTAATAGGCGCGCGGTCGTTGTCGAATAGGCCCGGCGCGGGCTCTGCGACAGACACCGCTCGGGCACCGGGGTGTGGCGAATTGTCGTGGTACCGACCGCGCTCAGCACATGCCGCGGGTTGAAGGGACTACGGCTTCACGGAACTACGGCAGATTTCAGGTGCGGCGGACCTTTGCGAACGCGGCGCGGTCGATGGCCGACACCGGGCGTCCTTCCTCGGCCAACGCATCTGCCGGGTCCACCCTGGCGTCAATCCCACCGGCGAGCAGCGCGGTATCCGGTCCGATATTGCGTTTGATCAGCGCCAACGCAATCGGGCCGTCCTCGTGATGAACGGCCACCGTGCCGACACGACCGACCACCCGTCCTTCGATGGTCGTGACATCCTGACCCGGAGTTGGCAGAACATCCTGGGTGCCGTCCAGATTAAGCATCACCAGGCGCCGCGGTGGGCGACCGAGGTTCGCCACCCTGGCGACAGTTTCTTGCCCGCGGTAGCAACCCTTGTTCATGTGGACAGCCACCCCCAGCAGTCCGACCTCGTTGGGGATGGTGCGGTCATCGGTGTCCACGCCCACCCGCGGTGTGCGCCGGGGGATGCGCAGCGCGTCAGCGGCCCAGGTGCCGACCGGGGTGGCGCCGGCGGCAATCAGGGTGCCGGCGAAAGTGCCGGCTTCTGATCGCGGGATGAAAAGGTCGACGCCGAGGTCGGTGCCGCGGGCGAACCCGCCGTCGGGCAGTTCCGCGGCGAGCCCGGAAGCCAACACCGGCACCCCGGGAAGTACCTTCGGACCGACCAGACTCAGTTGCTGCCAGTCAGTGCTGATATCGGTGACCTGGACGTCGGACCAGAACTTCATCATTTCCAAGTACTTGGCCAGCGACTCGGTGGTGCCCGGTTCGGTGTCCAGGTAGGTGATGCCATTGATCTCAGTAACGCCAAAATGATGTTCGACATGGCCATTGGGGCTCAATACCAGCGCCTGAGTCGCACTGTTGTCGGCCAATGGCAGCAGGAGTTGGCTGGTCAGCTTGTTGAGCCAGTCGTGACGGTCCGGGCCTTCGACGCTTATCAGGCCGCGTTGTCCCCGGTCGATCAGGCCGGCCCCCATTTCGGCTCGACGCTGCTCGACCATCGGATCGCCGTAATGCCAGGCAACGACGGCGTCCGGACCTTCAGCGGCGACGGCGCCGGGCAGCGCCAACAGGGCAGAAATGGGAGTGCTCATACCTCGATGGTAGGCCCGGCAGCCTGCGCTCGAACCTTTGCGTCACAGGTCACAGTAAGTCGATGTAGGCCGACTGCCGTTGACGGGGGAGAATCAGCCAATGTCTGGTGACAATGCTGTCCAGTCGGCTGCGGCTGTTGATCTGGCGTCTGCTCCGAGCGCGCCGGGGGAGCGCGGTACTCCGGTGTTCAGTGAGCAGGGCATCAGTCCCTGGCTGGAGTTCAATCGTCAGGAGTGGAGTGAGCTCGCCGAATCCACCCCGGTACCGTTGACGGCCGAGGAAATCGCGCGGCTCAGCGGCCTCGGCGATCCAATTGACCTGGCCGAAGTGGAAACCATTTATCTGCCGTTGTCCCGGCTGCTCAATCTGTATGTTGGCGGAACTGGGGAACTGCACCGGGTGACATCCAGGTTCCTGCACGAGAAGCAGGAGCGCACACCGTTTGTGATCGGTGTGGCCGGCAGCGTGGCGGTCGGGAAGTCCACCACCGCACGGGTACTGAAGGAATTACTCGGTCGGTGGCGCGACACCCCGCAGGTGGAGCTGATTACCACCGATGGGTTTCTCTATCCGAACAAGACGCTGGAGAAGCGCAAGCTGATGCAGCGCAAGGGTTTCCCAGAATCCTACGATCGGCGCGCATTGCTACGATTTGTGGCCGAGGTTAAATCCGGTGCCGCAGAGGTCCGAGCCCCCAGATACGACCACGTCACCTACGACATCCTGCCGGGTGAGGAAGTGGTGGTGCGCCGCCCCGATGTGTTGATCGTCGAAGGTCTGAATGTGTTGCAGCCGGCCAGGATGGGCGATAAGGGTCACAGTGCGCTGGCATTGAGCGACTACTTCGATTTCTCCCTCTACGTGGACGCAAAGGAAGCAGACATCAGGCGGTGGTACGTCGAGCGCTTTTTGAAGCTACGAAAATCCGCATTCGCCGAGCCAGGTGCGTTCTTCCACCGATTCGCCGGTTTGAGCGATGAACAGGCAACCGCCTTTGCCACCGAGATTTGGGCCTCGATCAACGAACCCAACCTGGTGAACAATATTCGTCCGACTCGAGGACGGGCAAACCTGGTGCTTCGCAAGGGCCCTGCTCACGCGGTGAATCGGATCCGATTGCGCAAGCTCTAGCCCTGCCTCGGTGTGGGTCCCGCGGGCTAGAGTTGCAAGGGTGAAACTTCTCGCCCGACTAGACGGCGTCCTGATCGATCCGGACACTCCCATTCTAACCGCCGATGATTTAGGGGTGCTCCGTGGAGACGGGGTTTTCGAGACCCTGTTGGTGATCGGCGGGCAACCCCGAGACCTCAACGAACACCTTGCCCGCCTGCGGGTATCGGCCGAACTGTTGGATCTTGAACTCCCGCCTACCGTCGACTGGCATTGCGGTATTGATGCCGTACTCGCCGCGGCAGCTGCATCAGAGTTCACGTTGCGGTTGGTCGCCACTCGTGGCCGGGAAAACGGTGGGGGCGCTAGCTGTTATGTCATGACCGCGCCGGTGCCGGCCAAGTCGGTCGCAGCCAGAAGTGGGGTTTCGGTGTTGACCCTGCCGCGCGGTATTGCAGGCGCCGAGGTTGCCACCATGCCGTGGCTGCTGGCGGGCGCGAAGTGCTTGTCCTATGCGATCAATATCGCCGCCCAGCGGTATGCGGTCCAGCATGGCGCCGAGGATGTCATCTTTATCGGGAATGACGGGCACGTGCTCGAGGGGGCTAATGCAACGGTGGTGATTGCTCGCGGACGAACATTGCTGACACCGCCCGAGGACGGGATCCTGGCCGGCATCACCGTTCGCCGATTGTTCCACCAGGCCGCGCTGTTCGGCTGGCTCTGTGAGGAGGCACCGCTCGCCCCGGAAGATCTGCTGACGGCCGACGGGGTGTGGCTGGTCTCGAGTTTGCGGTTGTTGGCGCCGGTGACCCGGATCAACGACATCGCGCTGAGGAAAAGCGAAGCAACCCAGGAGTTGTTCTCGCTATTGATGATTCCGGTCTGACTCGAACTGCGTTGAT
>JBBSRY010000079.1:0-7781 GCA_038242595.1 Mycobacteriales bacterium | reverse complement strand
GCGACCGTCGTACCATCGCTGACCTGCACCGCGATGCCCAATCCGGCAGCCAACTGCACCACCCCGCCCTGGGAAGTGGCCGACGGGAAGGCACCGTCCCCGGAGATATCCCGCCAGGCACCTGTGCTGGTCAACTCGAAGGCCGACATGATCGCGGTGCCGTCAGGTTGGAAGGCTGTCAGGATGCACTTGGAAGTTGCATCACAGGCCAGGACCCCGTTTGCGGGAGCCGGAAAAGAACTGCCGTACGGCACATTGATCGCGCCGCGGACTGCACCATCGGCGGCCACCGAAAGCAGCGCCACCCTGCCTTCGCGGCTGATCAAAGCCGCGGAAAGCTCACCCATGACAGCGGCTCTGGTGGCGATCACACTGCATCCGGGACAGTCGACGAGTTCGACGGCGACCCCGGTACCGGGCTGGGCCACTGGTACCGGAACTGGTTCAGGTGCGGGCGCTGTTGCCGGCGTTGGAGTTGTTTTCACAGATGTCGTCGTGGTGGCCGCTGCTGAGCTCACGGGCACTGTCGGCTCTTCTGGCACCGTCGATCTCGCGGCCGCCGACTCGGTGGGTGGCAGTGGCTCGCTGGGCTCAGGCGCACTGGATTCCTCAGAGCCGGCAGCTGAGGAGACTTCTTCGGTCACAGCCGGCAACGGCGGAACGGTGACTCGCAGGGTCGGGTATGACGAGGTGGCGGAGGCCGTCACGTCGGCGCTGGAGCCGGCCACCGACTCCGCGGCCTTCGGTGCGATCGCGCATCCGGAGGCCGCCAACAGCACCCCGATCACCAGCGCCGTCGATTTTCTCCACCTCATTCTCATGGGTCCAACCCTACGGAGCGCCCTCCCAAAATCTCGAACCTCACCGGGAGTCAGGACAGGTGAGTGCCAAACCACTGCAAAGTTTCCTGCCAGGCAGCGGCTGCCGACTTCAGATGATAGTGATCGTCCCTGGTGTCGTTGTTGAAGGCGTGACCCGCTTCGGAGTACCGAACGACTTTGCTATCACTGGACCGTTGGGCCAGCACGGCGCGCAACTCTTCCACCTGATCGACCGGGATGCTGCCGTCCTTGTCACCAAATAACCCGAGCACCGGAGCCGCTACACCCGCGGCGGATTCCAAGCCGGTCGGAACACCGGACCAACGAGATTCGACGACCCCGCCGCCATAGAAGTCGACCGCTGCCTGGACCGGCAGCGTGGCCGCCGCCCACAACGCCACGCTCCCGCCCATACAAAAACCGACGATGCCAACTTTGGCGACCGAGGTTCGTGATTCATGGATTGCTGCCGCGACATCATGGGCCATCCCGGCACCGGTCAATGAGCGCATCGCGGGGGCCGCCGCCGTGAAGTTACCGCTCTGAAAAACCTGGTCATCCAGGCGGTGATAGAGGTGGGGGATCACCGCCAGGTAGCCGGCTGCGGCCAGCCGGCGGCCGATATCAGTGATGTGGTCGGTGACGCCGAAGGCCTCCTGGATCACCACCACCGCTGCCATTGGCGGTTGCGGCGGCTGGACCAGGGTCAGCGGAACATCATCTACCAGTTGAATTTGGATCACCTTCTCATCAGAGCAGACTGCCCGACTCCGGCTCGGCCCGGGTTCAACCGATAGGGTCGCAGTGCACAGAAAGAGGTCGAAGATGACAGCCCACACCCGCGCAGCTCTGGATGCGCTTCCCGCCTACACCCCCGGCCGCACCGTTCCCGGAGCCATCAAATTGGCCTCCAATGAGATGAGCTTCCCGGCTCTGCCCAGCGTGGTTGCCGCGATCGCCGAGGCCGCGATCGGGATGAACCGGTACCCGGATATTGGGTCAACCGCGCTGGTGGAGATGCTGGCCACCACCTTTGACGTCGAACCGAATCAACTCGCGGTCGGTTGCGGGTCGGTCGCGTTGTGCGAACAGTTGATCCAGGCCACCTGCACGGAACACGACGAGGTCATCTTTGGCTGGCGCTCCTTCGAGGCCTACCCAATTCTGGCCCAGGTGGTGGGTGCCACCGCGGTGCGAGTGCCGTTGACCGCAGGGGACCCGGAAACGGCGGAAGCGCTGGATCTGGCTGCGTTGGCCGCTGCCATCACCGAGAAGACTCGGCTGATCTTTGTCTGCAACCCGAATAACCCGACCGGCACCGCCCTGCGGGAAGCCGATCTGGTGGCTTTCCTGGACCAGGTGCCCAGCGATGTGTTGGTCGTGATCGACGAGGCCTACCGTGAATTTGTGGTCGATCCCGAGGTGCCCGACGGCATCGAATTGGCCCGTGGGCGGCAGAATGTGGCCGTCCTACGGACCCTGTCCAAGGCCTATGGGCTGGCCGGTCTTCGGGTGGGGTACGCGGTGGCGTCACCGGAAATCGCCGCCGCAGTGCGGAAGGTTTCGGTTCCGTTCTCGGTCAGTTCGATTGCCCAGGCGGCAGCCCTGGCCGCGCTGGCCGCAGCACCGGAGTTGATGGACCGGTGTTCGCAGGTGGTGGTGGAACGGGGCCGGGTAAGAAATGCTCTGCTGGCATTGGGCTTTCAGGTCCCACCCTCGCAGGCGAATTTTGTCTGGCTACCGCTGCGGGATCGCGCCAGCGCCTTTGCTGCCCATTGTGAAGAGGCCAAGGTGATTGTCCGGCCGTTCAATGACGCGGTGAATGGCGGAGTTCGGGTGACCATCGGGTCGCCGGCAGAAAATGACGTGTTTTTGAGCGCTGCGAAGAGTTTCAAGGACTGACCGCTAACGAAGGCTCAGGCCAAAATGCGCCAGATGGCGAAAAGACCCAGCACCACGATCACCGAGCGAAGCACAATCGGGGACAACCGGCGTCCGACACCCGCGCCGACGAACCCGCCGATCAGCGACCCCACAGCAATCAAACCTGCTGCAGCCCAATTGATCCGATCGAAGGCAACGATGGTGTAAGTGGCCGCAGCGACCGTGTTGACCAGCAGTGTCAGCAGATTCTTCGAGGCATTCAGGTTCTGCATCTTGTCCGGCAGCAAAGACCCCATCATGCCCATCAGCAGGATGCCCTGGGCTGCGGAGAAGTAGCCGCCGTAAATACCGGTGGCGAACGTTCCTCCGACCACCACCGACATTCGTTGCGGGGTCATCACCTCGTGATCACGCCCCGCTTTCTCCGAACGCGCTCGTACCCACTTCTGAATCCGGGTCTGCAGAACAACGAGGAGAATTGCGAGCACCAAGAGCACCGGCACGATGGCTTCGAATGCGTCCTCCGGTAGATGTAACAGGAGCCAGGCTCCCAACAGGGCGCCGATCAGCGAGGCCGGTAGCTGCCAGCGAAGCCTGGACCACTGCCCTTTGAGTTCTCTGCGGTAGCCCCAGGTGCCGGATATATTGCCCGGCACCAACCCCACCGCGTTGCTCATGGTAGCGGTCACCGGCGGGATGCCGAAGGCGAGCAGCGTGGGGAAAGTGATCAGAGTGCCGGAACCAACGATGGTATTGATGGTGCCGGCGCCGATGCCGGCCAGGAAAATTAAAACAATCTCGGTCCAAGTCACGCTCTGACACTATGCGCTCGCGTTGCTCCCAGTGTTCGCACGCTCTGGGAGCAGGTCAAGTTCGTCTCGGTAAGTCAATGCCGGATCTTCTACCCGGGCAGTTCAGCGGGAGCAGATCGACGAAAAGGCGAAACTCGATCCCGCCAAATTCTCGCCGTTCAATGAATCGTCATCGGGTGGGGTGGGTCTAGCTACCCTACGAACTCTTCGACTGATTCTGCCGCTGGCGCCCTGACCCGGCTCGACCGTAGAAGTAGGGAAAACCCGACGGTCGGCTCAGCACCGTAAAAGTTTGGCGGAGGCGGAGGGATTTGAACCCCCGAGGGTTTTACCCCTGGCCGCTTTCAAGGCGGCTTCCTTCGGCCGCTCGGACACGCCTCCGTCCGCAGATGTTACGGGTTCGACTGCCCATATCCCAAAGCCGCCGGTCGTGCCGGTCGGATAACGGGCCAAAAAATCGACTGCGAAGTGAGTCGGTGGAACTCACCGCACAGTCGATTTGGGTATGGCTCTACTAGCGCATGAACGCCTGCGGGGCGCCGGAATCCACCGGCACCAACAGTCCGGTGGTAACCGGAAGCGTGCCGTTGGTCAGGGCCAGCACGGCAGCAGCAATGTGCTCTGGCAGCACCTCTTGCTTCAACACGGTGCGCTGGGCGTAGAACTTGCCCAGATCCTGCTCGTCCACTCCGTACGTGGCCGCGCGTGAAGCACCCCAGCCGCCGGAGAAGATACCGGAACCGCGCACCACACCGTCGGGGTTGATTCCGTTGACCCGGACACCGATCTCGCCGAGTTCGGCAGCGAGCAACCGCACCATATGCGCCTGCGCGGCCTTGGCCGAGGAGTAGGCAATGTTGTTCGGGCCGGCAAACACCGCGTTCTTGGAGCAGATGTTGATGATGTCGCCGCCAAGCTTCTGCGCACGCAGCGTCGGCTCGGTAACTTTGGCCATCAGGAACGATCCACGAGGCATTATCTGGTACTGCAGATCCCAGTCCTGAAGCGTGGTGTCCCCCACCGAACCGGCGCGAGTGATGCCGGCGTTGTTCACCACGATGTCCACTCCACCGAAGCCGAGAATCGCCTTGGCATAGCCGGCCTTCACCGCCTCGAAGTCGGCGACATTCATCTCGACGCCGATGGCCTTGTCCGGTCCACCGAGATCCAGGGCCACCTGCTCGGACTTCTCCAGGTTCAGATCGGCGATGATGATGTTTGCGCCGTGTTCGGCCAGCAACTGCGCCGTGGCCAAGCCGATACCAGACGCCGCACCGGTGATCAGAGCGATTTTGCCAGCCAACGCTTTTGGTGCCGGACGACGTTTGAGCTTGTCCTCCTCCAGCTGCCAGTACTCGACGGCGAACTTGTCCGCCTCGCTGACCGGGGCATACTTGGAGACACCTTCGGCGCCGAACATCACGTTGATGGCGTTGACGTAGAACTCGCCGGCTATCCGGGCGGTCTGCTTGTCGCCGCCGAAAGAGAACATGCCGACACCGGGGACCAGGATGATCGCCGGATCGGCGCCGCGGATGGCCGGGGACTCGGGCAATGCATTGCGGTCGTAGTAGCCCTGGTACTCCACGCGATATTCGGCATGCAGTTCGTCCAGCCGGGTCACGATCTCATCGATCGGTGCACCGACCGCAGTGTCCAGCAGCAGCGGGCGGACCTTGGTGCGCAGGAAGTGATCAGGGCAGGAGGTCCCCAGAGCCACCAGCTGCGGGGAATTCTCGCGGGACAGGAAGTCGAGAACCACATCGCTGTCGGTGAAATGGCCGACCTGCCGCTTGTCGGCCGATGCAACAGAGCGCAGGTGCGGGAAGAGTTCGGCGGCGCGGGCCGCGCGAACCGACGGTTCCAAGGCCACATTGGCGGCAACCACGGCGCCGAACGGCTCAGCGACAGAGTGTGCGGCCAGATACTCGGCAGCCTCGTTGATGATTTTCAGTGACCGCTGCTCGACCTCGTCGGAGGTATTTCCCCAGGCGGTCAGCCCGTGACCGCCCAGGACGGCGCCAATGACCTTCGGATCGGCGGCGATGGCGGCCATCGCTTTACCCAAGTCCCAACCGGGCCGCTTCCAGTCGACCCAGGCGACAGTGCCGCCCCAGATCTTCTCCACCAGGGCGGGACCATCTGCGGCGCAGGCGATCGCGATTACCGAATCCGGGTGCAGGTGGTCGACATGGGCGTAGTCCACCAGGCCATGCATCGGGGTATCAATCGACGGGGTGGCGCCGCCGGTGCCGAAGGAGCAGAACGGGAAGAGCCCAACCATCTCATCTTCTTGTTCGACGCCGCGGTAGACGCCGTCCAGACCGACCAAGCGGTCGCGCTCCAGAACAGCCAATCCGGCTGCCTTCAACGTACCGAGATCACCGCCAGAACCCTTGACGTACATCAATTCCACCTCCGAACCGGTGGCCGGGTTCGTCACGGTGACCTTGGCGGAGGTGTTGCCGCCGCCGTAGTTGGTCACCTTCGGGTCCGAGCCCAAGCGGTTGGAACGGTCCAGCAGTTCCTGTACACCCGCGGGTATTTCGGTCATCTCATGCACCCCATCCGGCGGCGGAGCCGCCAACGCGTTCGGTCAAAACCTTTTCGGCATGGCCGCTGGCGGCGTAAGCGGCCAGCGGGTTCGGGTCGATACCCATTTCTTCGCGGAGCTGCGCAAGTAGCGGCCGCACATCGGTGTTGTACCCATCCATCAGCAGACCGTTGGCGCCCAATACATCCCCGGCGGAGCGGGCGGCGGCAAGTGCTTCGGCATCCACCAGCAAAGCCTTAGCGGTGGCTTCCTGCACATTCATCACCGAACGTGTCAGGGCCGGCACCTTGGGCTCGATGTTGTGGCATTGATCGAGCATGAAGGCCACCCCACCGGCCGGGGTCACCAGATCGGCGGAAACAATTTCGTGCATGATGCGGAACAGCCCGAACGGATCGGCGGAGCCGACCATCAGATCGTCATCCCCGTAGAAGCGGGAATTGAAGTGGAATCCACCGAGCTTCTTGGCGCGGGCCAGCAACGCAACGATCATTTCGATATTGGTACCGGGAGCGTGGTGTCCGGTGTCGACCAATACCTTTGCCTGCTCACCCAGAGCCAGGCAATGCAGCATTGAGGTGCCCCAATCCGGCAGGTCGGTGTGATAGAAGGCCGGCTCGAAAAATTTGTACTCCACCAGCATCGTCAGGTCGGGTCCGACCTTGGTGACAGCTTCGTAGGTCTGCGCCAGCGCCTCGGACAGACGATCCTGACGCCCCCGGATATCGTCCTGCCCGGGGTAGTTGGTGCCATCGGCAAACCACAGCGATAGTTGATTGGAGCCAGTAACTTTGGCGATCTCGACGCATTCAAGAATGTGGTCGATGGCTTTGCGACGAATTCGGGGGTCAGGATTGCAGACACTGCCCAGTCGGTAGTCATCCTCCTGGAACAGATTCGGGTTGATGGCGCCGATGCCGATGCCCTCGTTCTCGGCGTGGGTCACCACCTTGTCCCAGTTATCGGCCATATCCCACGGGATGTGTAGCGCGACGGTCGGTGCAACACCGGTCAGTGTGTGCACGAGTGCGGCATCGGAAATCTTCTCAAAGACATCACGGGCAACGCCCTTGTCGGCGAAGATCTTGAATCGGGTTCCGGAGTTACCGAAGGCCCACGACGGGGTTTCGATGTGTTGCTGGGCAAGGATTGCCCTGGCCTGATCTGCTTGCATGGTCGTCGCTTTCTTGAAGGGTCTTACTGGCGCGGGAGTTAGTGGGTGCCGCTGGACAGGTGACGCCGACGCTCGGCGATATCGTCCCTGGCGAAGAACTTCTCGATGGATTCGGCCGAGAGTGGCGCAACGCCACCGAAGTTGGCAGCGATGGAACGCACTTCGGCGCCTTTGATGGCCATTTCGGAGACGCCCAGGACGCCGGCCGTTGTCGGGGCGATAGCCACGATGCCGTGGTTGCCCAGCAAAATCAGCTGCGGCATCTCCCCGACCCGCTGGTAGTGCTCGGCAAGGGTGTTGTAGAAAACCCGACCCAGATCGATCCCGGGCTGGGCGTAGGGCACGAACAGTGGTGTACCAATCACCACCGCCTCATCGGAGTAGGCGGCCTGATCAAAGGCGGTCGCCGCATTGACCGAGGCCAGCAGGCCGACAACGGAGGTCGGATGCGAATGTCCGATGAAGGCCACCGGTTCGATCGCCTGTACCGCAACGTGAATGAGTGTCTCGATAGAGGCTCTACGCAGGACCCCCTC
>JBBSRY010000078.1:0-7803 GCA_038242595.1 Mycobacteriales bacterium | reverse complement strand
GTCGCTGTCATCCGCTCCGTCATCGATGAAGTGAAATCCGGTGTGCCATCGGTCTTTCCGGCTCTGGAGGTGGTTGACACCATCCGCAGTCTGGACGCCGATGGGCGGCCGAAATCAGTAGTCGACCGGGATCATCTGCGGATAGTGCAGACTCCCCAGGGGTTCACCCCGCAGGTCCTGCAACACGCTCATGCGAACGCGATATTGACGAACAGCACCGCCACCGATGACGTTGGCCTCGCCGAGGCCATTGGTATTCAGGCCGGCATGGTCCCCGGGGATCGAGCGGCCTTCAAGATCACCACAGCGGCGGACCTCGCCGATGCCCGAGCGCTTTTCGCGCCTGTGACGCCGTTGGATAACAACGCCATGCAACCCAGGGTCGGTACCGGTATCGATGTGCATCCCATTGAAGTCGGTCGGGATTGCTATTTGGCCGGGCTGTATTTCCCGCGAGCCGATGGCTGTGCGGGACACTCTGACGGCGATGTGGCGGCCCACGCCCTGTGCGACGCGCTGCTCAGTGCCGCCGGGCTCGGTGATCTCGGGACGATCTTTGGTACTGATCGTCCAGAATTCGCCGGTGCCTCCGGAGCCAGGCTGTTGACCGAAGTGGTGCGGTTGGTGCACCGGGCCGGGTTCACGATCGCCAATGCGGCAGTGCAGGTTATCGCCAATGCCCCCAGGCTCAGTCCCAGACGTGAAGAGGCGCAACGGGTGCTGTCCGAAGTGGTCGGTGCGCCGGTATCGGTGGCAGGCACCACAACCGACGGTCTGGGACTTACCGGAAGAGGCGAAGGCAGGGCCGCCACCGCGACCGCACTGCTACTTGCCCGTTAGCACCAGTTGGTCTTCCAGTTGCTGCGGACGGGCCACATACAGACCGATGATGGTCATGACCACCACCACCGCCATCATCGTCAGGATCGGCAGCTGCCAGTCGCCGGATACGTCGTGCAGTGCGCCGAAGGCAATCGGCCCGACCCCGGCGATGGAATAACCGATGCACTGGGTGAACGCCGACAGTGCCAACACCCCGTCGTGAGTCCGAGCGCGCAGGGCTACCAGGGTCAACGAGAGCGGGAACGCGCCGCTACCGATACCCAGCAGGAGCACCCACAGCCACACCCCGCCGGCCGGTGCCATGAGCAGTCCGAGATAGCCGCCCAGGAAGCTGATCCCGAAGAACACCACGATGCCGGGGAGCCAGGACTGGCGGCGCAAAAATATCGGAAGTACCGCCGATAGCGGAATTCCCACTGCTGCGTAGACACCCGCTGCCAGGCCGGCAGTGCTCGAGATCATCCCGTCATCTACCAAGATCTGGGTCTGCCAGCCGAACTGGACGTAGGCCTGCATCGATTGCAACCCGAAGTACAGTGCCATGCCCCAGGCCAGCGGGCTGCGGAACAAGCGGACCAACGCAATGGTCGGGGCCACCGCGGTCGTCGGCGGTACCGATGAACGCACTGCCATCAGAACCCATGGGATCAGGGCGAGCGCCGAGGTCAACGCCCAGAGGCTGGTGCCTAATTGCCAATTACCACCAAAGGCCTTTTCGGCAGGGATTGTCAGTGCCGCGCTCAGCGCGGCGCCGATTGCAAGACGTGTGGTGTAGGCCGCCGTGACGGTGGTGATCCGATCCGGAAAGTAGCGACGAACGATGCCCGGCATCAGCACGTTGCACAGGGCCAGTCCAGACAGTGCCACCGCAGAACCGAGGAAAAGCGTTGCGGTACCGGGGATCAGGGACCGAAACAGTTGCCCGGCCGTCATGGCGATCAGGGCGCCGACGATGACGCGTTGTGGTCCAAAGCGGACCGCCAAAGTGGGGGCCACCAAACCGAGTCCGGCAAAGCACAGCACCGGCAGCGATGTCAGAACGCCGGCCACCGCGCCGGACAGATTCAACGCCTCGCGGATCTCCGGAACCACCACACCGAGGCCGTTGACCGCCGGCCGCAGATTCAGGCTCATCGCAACGATTGCGACGAGAACCAACAACCGAGGGTTGCGGTTGGCCGTCGGGTCTTCAGGCAGGCTCACCGACTACACGATAGGCCGCTCGCAGACCGACAGATGCAACACTGCCCGCGTGCTCGTGGCACCCTGAGCGCTATGACGATTGCGATTCTGGGCGCCGGCAAAATCGGCGAAGCCTTGTTGGCCGGCTTGATCCACGGTGGTAAAAACCCCGACGAACTGATGTTCACCGAGCGGTATCCGGCCCGGGCCGCGCAGCTCACCAGTTTGTACGGCGTCCGCGGTGTGGAGGTGGCACAAGCGGCGAGCAGCGCCGATGTCCTGATTGTTGCCGTCAAACCGCAGGACATTCAGCCGGTGCTCAACGACCTCGCCAAAAGCATCACGCCAGGAACGTTGGTGGTTTCGCTATGCGCCGGGTTGCCGACATCGCTGTACGAGCGAAACCTGCCCGCCGGCACCGCCGTGGTGCGGGTGATGCCGAACACCCCGATGTTGGTCGGTGAAGCGATGTCGGCGATCTCACCCGGCACCCACGCCACCGATGATCACCTTCAGTTGGTGGAAGATCTGTTGATGACCGTGGGCAAGGTTGTTCGCGTTCCGGAATCCCAGCAGGACGCGGTGACCGCGTTATCCGGTTCCGGGCCGGCCTACTTCTTCTTCCTCGTCGAGGCGATGATCGACGCCGGAATTTTACTGGGGTTGCCGCGGACCGTGGCTGCGGAATTGATCATTCAATCAGCAGTCGGTTCGGCCAAGATGCTGCGCGAAACCGGTGAACATCCGGTGGCCCTGCGGGAGGCCGTCACCTCCCCGGGTGGCACCACGATTTCAGCCATTCGGGACCTGGAAGTCCACGGGGTTCGCGCAGCACTACTGGCGGCCATCGAAGCGGCCTCATTGCGGTCAGCTGAGTTGGGCAAAGCTCACGAATGAGTCTGCTGTTTGCGCCTAGGAGACACGCTGTCTACAGAGCGTGACAAATGTGGACTCATGTGCCTACGGCCCGTATTGATGCTCACTTAACATCGCTTTCGTCCCACTGGTACCGCTAGAGTTCAACCAACACGCTCGCGCGAGTGTCCATGGGTGGGGAAGCCGATGGCCGCGACGCGTTGTAGAAAGCGGTTTTCACATGGCCCAAAAGCCTAACGACCCTGCCTTGGCCGAGATCAGATTTTTGACCGTCGCCGAGGTCGCCGCGCTGATGCGCGTCTCCCGAATGACCGTGTATCGCTTGGTGCATTCGGAGGAGTTACCCGCTGTGCGGGTTGGCCGGTCGTTCCGGGTGTCCGAGCGAGCCGTGAATGACTATCTTCGTCGAGCTTTCAACGATGTCGGGTAGCTGAACCTGACTCGTGGTCGGCCGCATCAAACTGCGGCCTGATCTACTCGAGGTGATCTCGACCCCACGAAGCGGCTAACATAGGACGGTCCGGCGTTTCGTCGGACTCCACTGTTCGCTGTCTACACGCAAGTCAAGAGGTTAATTCATGGGTTCTGTTATCAAGAAGCGCCGCAAGCGGATGGCCAAGAAGAAGCACCGCAAGCTGCTTCGCAAGACCCGTGTCGCACGTCGTAAGGCCGGCAAGTAACCAAAGACGACATTGGCCGTCGCACCGATGCGGCGGCCAATTCTGAAGATGGCCAACTCTGTTCATGGCCAGTGGGGACAAGGTAACTGGTGGCAGGTCGAGTCGTTCTGATCACCGGGGTAACCCGGTACATCGGTTCGGAGCTGGCCGGGCGGTTGGCACTGCACCCTGATGTCGAACGGGTGATCGGCGTTGACGCTACTTTGCCCGAACCTGCGGCCCGCGCCAGGATGGGCCGGGCCGAGTTCGCCCGCGCCGATATCCGCAACCCACTCATCGCCCGCGTGATCGAAGCGGCCGGCGTAGACACCGTAGTCCATGCATCGGCCTCAGCAACGCCCGCCTCCTCGCAGGCCCGGACGCTGGCCAAGGAAATGAATGTGCTCGGCACCATGCAACTGCTGGCTGCCTGCCAGCGCAGCGCAAGTGTCAAGAACCTGATCGTCCGGTCAACCACTGCCGTTTACGGCTCCAGCCCGCGGGACCCGGCCATCTTCACCGAACTCACCGAACCGCGCTCGGTACCATCCAAGGGCCCGGCCCGGGATGCCATCGACATCGAGGGCTACATCCGCGGTTTCGCCCGTCGGCGACCTGATGTTCGCGTCGCGGTTCCGCGACTGGCCGAAATCATCGGCCCGACAGTGCAAACACCGCTGACTCGCTACTTTTCCCTCTCTCCCGTGGTACCAACTGCTTTGGGACACGATTCCCGGCTGCAACTGGTCCATGAAACCGACGCTGTCGGAGTCATCGAACATCTCGTACTCGGTGACTTCGCCGGCACCGTGAATGTTGCCGGTGATGGCGTGCTGATGCTCTCGCAAGCAATCCACCGGGCCGGCCGAATTCCGTTGCCGATTCCGATGGCCGCGCTGAACCGCGTCGGCCTGACCATGCGGACGCTTCGGATCGGCCGCTTTTCTCCCGAGCAACTGCGATTGCTGGTGGCCGGTCGAGTCGTCGACACCACGAAACTGCGCGAGGAAACCAAGTTCCGACCGAAGTTCACCACCGCTGCTGCCTTTGATGACTTCGCCAACACGCTGGAACCGGCCATCTCCCGGGAGCAGATCCGGCGGGCCGAAATGTCGGTGGCCTCCACGGTTGGTGCGCTGGTCGACCCCGACCCCGACCCCGACCTCGAACCTATGGCCGAGCAGGCCTTTTCCCGTCCCACGCTGATCAGCATTGACGGCACTGGCCCCAGTGGCATTCGGAGGCGTAAGAAATGACCGTCGGTAGATCATCAGAGCCTGACGAACCGGCCGGTGGGATTTCTCCGGACTCCGTAGAGGCCGGATGGAAGTCAACGCTGGCCGGCGGGCTGGCGTTTCTGCGACGTCGAATGACCGGCGAATACGCTATCGACGATTTCGGCTATGACGAAGACTTCACCCGTAATGTCGTGCTGCCACCTCTTCGGCTGCTGTACGACCACTGGTTCCGAGTGGAAACCGTGGGGATGGAGAACGTTCCGGAGACCAGCGGCGCTCTGCTGGTGGCCAACCATTCGGGCACCATCGCCGTCGACTCAGTGATGACCGCGTTGGCCATTGCTGATCATCACCCGGCCAAACGCGCGCTGCGAATGCTGGCTGCGGATCTGGTCTTCGATACGCCGTTACTCGGTCCGTTGGCCCGCAAGACCGGAAATACGTTGGCCTGTAACCCTGATGCCGAGCGGTTGCTCTCTTCCAACGAATTGGTCGCAGTTTTCCCCGAAGGCTTCAAGGGTGTTGGCAAACCGTTCAGTCAGCGATACAAACTGCAGCGTTTTGGCCGTGGCGGATTTGTCTCGGCAGCGGTTCGGACCGGCGCACCGATCATTCCGGTGTCGATTGTTGGCGCCGAGGAGATCTATCCGATGCTGGCCAATATCCAACCGCTGGCCCGCGCCCTCGGTCTGCCCTATTTCCCGGTGACCCCAACATTTCCCTTACTGGGGCCGCTGGGCGCGATTCCGTTGCCCAGCAAGTGGTTCATCGAATTCGGTGAGCCGATCCCGACTGATCATTACGGCCCCGCAGCGGCCGATGATCCGATGGTCATCTTCAATCTCACCGATCACGTTCGGGAGACCATCCAGCAGTCGCTGTACCGACTGCTGATGCGCCGCGCACATCCGTTCCTGGGCTAGAACGCCCTGCGCCAGATAACAGCGCCAGATAACAGCTCGGCTACCGCAGCTTGCGCCGCGCCGCAAAGCCAACGGCGATGCCACCGCCAATGAGCCCGGCGCCCAACACCGAGGGCACACCCACCTTGACCGCCTTGCGGGTGCCGCGGAAATCCCGGATCTGCCAGCCACGCTGACGAGCCACATCTCGTAATTCCGAATCCGGGTTCACCGCAACGGCGGTACCGACCACCGACAGCATCGGGGTGTCATTCACTGAATCCGAGTACGCGGTGCATCGACGTAGATCCAGCCCCTCACGGGCGGCGATCGATCGGACGGCCGCTGCCTTTCCGGCGCCGTGCAGGAGCTCTCCGACCAGCCGACCGGTGTAGACGCCGTCCACATGTTCGGCCACCGTTCCCAATGCTCCGGTCAAATTCAGTCGTCGAGCAATCAGCTGCGCAAGTTCCACCGGGGTTGCCGTCACCAGCCAAACCCGCTGGCCCGCGTCCAGATGCCGTTGGGCCAGTTCCAGGGTGCCGGGATAGATCTTGTCGGCCATCAGGTTGTCGTAGATTTCCTCGCCGATCTCGACGATCTCGGCGACCGTCCGGCCGGCGATGAACGACAGTGCCTCTTCGCGAGCCTCGGCCACGTCCCCCATGTTTTCTTTGCCGAACATCCGGAACTTGAGCTGCCGGCCGGCAAAGCGGAAGAGGTCCGCAGTGGTGAAGAAATCGCGAGCGGCCAAACCCCGGGCGAAGTGGAAGAGCGAGGACCCCACCATCATTGTGTTGTCCACATCGAAGAATGCGGCGGCAGTCAGGTCCGCCCCGGGCGCGTGGACATAGGATTGCGCAGCACCGGCCGCTACTGCGGCTTCGGCGGAGGCGGCGCCGGCAATTTCGGCCCGCTCGGCCGCGTTGTCCTGCCGTCGTGTCTGCCACAACCCCACGTGTGTGTCTCCGTTCGTTCATTCCTATCGAACTGGTCGGGCCGGGTACTGCCCGATGATGTTCCGAGTGCCCAGCCTAATGCCGATGCTGCGTAGACGCGTGCGGTCCCCGTGCCACTATGGTCAGGCAGGGGAGATCTGACTGCCGGTGTGAAATTCGAGATCGAGATCGAGATCGGTATCGAGTGTCGGTATGAGGGCCCGCGGGATATAGGCCTGACGCGGTCTGGTGAATGTCGTGCTGAGCGGTGCGAACCAGTCCAAGGATGCCGGATGAAGGGTGCCGATGTGACTAGCAGCAATATTGCCGATCTGGTGCGTTCGGCCGCCGTAAACTTTCCGGACAAACCCGCGCTGATCAGCAACGACGGCCGGTGGACCTGGGCGCAGCTGGATCGAGCCGCTGATGCCGGCGCTGCCGCCCTGATCGGCCGCGGGCTCCAGCCCGGCGGCCGGCTGCTGATCCAACTACCGACCTCGACCGCATTGGCCCTGGCACTGATTGCCGGCGCCAGAGCCGGGCTGATTCTGGTGCCGGTGGATCCGACGCGCACCGACACCGACCGGATCGCCGCCCGGGTTCACGCGAGCTTGATCATCAGCGATCAGCAAGGCGCACAGGTCAACTCTGCCGAGGTACACACCTGGTGGGACAGCACCGCCGTGGCCGCAACCGCCCCGGCCGGCGGTGAGGACATTGCGCTGCTGGGACGCGCATCCCGAACAGATCAAGCCGTCATGTTGTCGCATCGGGCGATCCTGGCGGCTGTCCGGATGATCGGTGAGACCACCAACCTGCAACTTCGGCCCGACGACCGGGTGGTGCTGGTACTGCCGCTGTTCCACCTGGCCGGATTTGTCACCGCTTTCCTGCCGCTCACCCTGGTCGGTGGTGCGGCGGTGATCCCGGACGTACCCGAGGTGACCGGACCGAATGTGTCTGGAACCGGAGTGTGGCGGCAGTACGTCTCGGGGGTTCTGGGCGCGATCCATGATCATCATGTGACGGTGCTGCCCGGAGCCCCTGGGTTGTACCGGCTGCTGCTCAAGTCCGAAAGTCTCGAGCGATCGTTGTCGTCGATTCGGCTGATGACGTCCGGGGCCTCACCGCTCAACCCGAAGGATTTTTCGGCGATGCGCTCGCG
>JBBSRY010000077.1:0-7805 GCA_038242595.1 Mycobacteriales bacterium | reverse complement strand
GCCTCGGCCTTTGCCTTGGCCTCGAGCACGATCGGGTAGTCGCGCGGCATCACCTCGTTGAAAGGGGTCAGCGAGACTGAGCAGTCGGCCAGCAGGCCGGCTGCCACCTCCGAACCGGTCTCCTCGTGGTGGGCGCGGACGAGCTGCTCGAGCTCGACCGCCGCCTCGTCTGTGACCGGGCCGAGCTCGACGAGCTCGGTGTTGACCCGGGAGTCCCTCAGGTCCAGCACCCACGCCACTCCGCCGGACATGCCGGCCGCGAAGTTGCGGCCGGTCTCGCCGAGGACGACCACACGACCACCGGTCATGTACTCGCAGCCGTGGTCACCGACTCCCTCGGTGACGAGCCAGGCTCCGGAGTTGCGGACCGCGAAGCGCTCGCCCACGCCCCCGCGCAGAAACATCTGGCCCGACGTGGCGCCGTAGGCGATCGTGTTGCCAGCGATGATCTGCTCCTCGCTGCGGAACGTTGCGGCCCGGTCCGGACGCACCACGATCCTGCCTCCCGAGAGGCCCTTGCCGACATAGTCGTTGGCGTCACCTTCGAGACGCAGCGTGATCCCCTTCGGCACGAACGCACCGAAGGACTGCCCCGCCGAGCCGGTGAAGGTGAGGTCGATCGTGTCTTCCGGCAGGCCCGCTCCGCCGTACTTCTTGGTGACCTCGTGACCCAGGATCGTGCCGACGGTGCGGTTGACGTTGCGGATCCGCACCTGCGCGCGCACCGGCTCCCCTCGTTCGATGGCCGGCTGCGCGAGCGGCACCAGCTCGGTGAGGTCGAGCGACTTCTCCAGATCATGGTCCTGGGTCGTGGTGCAGCGCAGGTCCTGGTCGGGGAAGTCCTTGCTCGCGACCTCGTGCAGGATCGGGCTCAGGTCGAGCCCGGCCGCCTTCCAGTGATTGACCGCCTCGACCATGTCGAGCACGCCGACCTGGCCGATCGCCTCGTCGAGGGTGCGGAACCCCAGCTCGGCGAGGATCTCGCGCACCTCCTCGGCGATGTAGGTGAAGAACGTGACGACGTACTCGGCCTTGCCGCTGTACCGCTCGCGCAGCACCGGGTTCTGGGTGGCCACGCCCACGGGGCAGGTGTCGAGGTGGCAGACGCGCATGAGGATGCAGCCCGACACCACGAGCGGCGCGGTCGAGAAACCGTACTCCTCCGCGCCGAGCAACATGGCGACCATGACATCGCGACCGGTCTTCAGACCGCCGTCCACCTGGACCCGAACCTGGGCCCGAAGTTGGTTGAGCCGCAATGTTTGCTGGGTTTCGGCCAGGCCGAGTTCCCAGGGTTGCCCGGTGTGCTTGAGCGAGGTCAGCGGCGCCGCACCGGTGCCACCGTCGTAGCCGGCCACGATCACCGCGTCGGCATGGGCCTTGGTGACGCCGGCCGCGACGGTGCCGACTCCGGGTTCGGAGACCAGCTTCACCGAGACCCGAGCCGCCGGATTGGCGTTGCGGACATCGTGGATCAGCTGCTTGAGATCCTCGATGGAGTAGATGTCGTGATGCGGTGGCGGCGAGATCAGCCCGACACCGGTGGTGGCATGCCGGGTTGAGGCGATCCAGGGATAGACCTTGTGGCCGGGCAACTGCCCACCCTCCCCCGGCTTGGCGCCCTGCGCCATCTTCAGCTGGATCTCACCGGCGTTCACCAGATAAGCGCTGGTAACCCCGAAACGGCCCGAAGCCACCTGCTTGATGAACGAGCGACGCTGCGGGTCGAGCAGCCGGTCGACATCCTCGCCGCCTTCACCGGTGTTGGATTTGCCCCCCAGACGGTTCATCGCAATGGCCAGCGTTTCATGCGCCTCGGCCGAGATCGAGCCGTAGGACATCGCGCCGGTGACAAAGCGTTTGACGATCTCAGAGGCCGGTTCCACCGCTTCAAGGGGGACTGCGTGCTGGGTTCTGTCCTTCAGTTCGAACAGTCCGCGCAGCGTGGCGCCCTTGGCCGAGAGTCCGTCCACCGCATCGGTATACCGACGGAAGATGGACTCCTGTTTGCTCCTGGTGGCATGTTGCAGCAAATACACCGTCTCCGGGTTGAACAGGTGCAGTTCACCCTCGCGACGCCACTGATAATCACCGCCGACAGCCAGCCCGCGGTGTTCTCGGGTGGCTTCATTGGTTTCGAAGGCAACCCGGTGTCTTGATGCCACATCGGAGGCAATGACGTCCAGTCCGGAACCACCGGTCGGTGCGAGGGTACCGGTGAAATAGTCGTCCAGCACCTTCTTCTCGAGTCCGAAGGCAGCAAATACCTGGGCCCCGGTGTAGGAGGCGACGGTGGAGATACCCATCTTGGACATCACCTTCAGGACACCCTTGGACATCGCGTAGACAGTGTTCTTGATCGCCTTGGCCGGACTCAAGTCGCCCAGAAGCCCTTGGCGGGAAAGGTCTTCCGCGGTTTCCAGTGCGAGGTACGGATTGACCGCCGCGGCGCCGAAGCCAAGCAGCAGCGCAATGTGGTGCACCTCGCGGGCGTCACCGGTCTGGACGACCAGACCGACCTTGGTCCGGGTTCGACCGCGGACCAGATGCTGGTGCACTGCCGAGGTCAGCAGCAACGAAGGGATCGGCGCGTGCTGGGCATCGGCATCTCGATCGGACAGAATCAGGATCCTGGCGCCGGCCGCCACCGCTTGATCGGCCTCCCGACGACAGCCTTCGATGGCCTGCGCCAAAGCTTGACCGCCACCATCCACGTCGTACAGACCGGAAATGGTCCGGGCGGCCAGACCGGGCAGATTGCCGTCTTCGTTGATACCGACGATCTTGGACAACTCTTCGTTGCTGATCACCGGGTAGGGCAGGGTGACCTGTCGACAGGACGCCGGTGTCGGGTCCAGCAGGTTGCCCTCCGGACCGAGGACGGAACCGAGTGAGGTGACCACCTGTTCCCGGACGGCATCCAATGGCGGGTTGGTGACCTGGGCAAAGAGCTGGGAGAAGTAGTCGAACAGTAATCGGGGACGCTGCGAGAGCACGGCTTCGGGTGTATCGGTACCCATCGACCCGATGGCCTCCGCGCCGGTGGCGGCCATCGGGGCGATCAGGATGCGCAGATCCTCTTCGGTGTACCCGAAAATCTGTTGGCGACTCAGAACCGCATCATGGGCCGGCGCGATCTGCTCACGAGCCGGCAGATCGTGCAGACCGAGGATGCCGGCGTGCACCCACTCGGTGTAGGGGTGCTCATCGGCCAACGCGCCCTTGACCTCGGTGTCGTCCAGGATGCGCCCGGACTCGGTGTCCACCAGGAACATTCGTCCCGGTTGCAGGCGGCCACGTTCGATAACTCGCTCCGGCGCAATCGGCAGCACACCTGATTCCGAAGCCAGCACCACGATGTCGTCATCGGTGCGCCACCAACGCCCGGGTCGCAGTCCGTTGCGGTCCAGGACCGCGCCGAGCACGGTGCCGTCGGTGAAGGTGACGCAGGCCGGACCGTCCCACGGTTCCATCATGCAGGCGTGGAACTCGGCAAACCCTTTGACCTTCTCCTCGAGGGTGGGATTGTTCTCCCAGGCCTCGGGAACCATCATGAGCACCGAATGCGGCAGCGAGCGACCGGACAGGTGCAACAGTTCCAGCACCTCATCGAAGGACGCCGAGTCCGATGCCCCCGGGGTGCAGATCGGGTAGGTGCGACTCAGGTCGCCCGGGATCAGGTCGGTGGCCAGGAGCGCTTCACGGGCCCGCATCCAGTTGCGGTTACCGCGGACGGTATTGATCTCGCCGTTGTGCGCGATAAAGCGGAACGGGTGCGCCAGCGGCCAGGCCGGGAATGTGTTGGTGGAAAAGCGGGAGTGCACAATGGCTATGGCGCTTTCCATCCGGACGTCGGTGACATCGGGAAAGAACGCCGGCAGTTGCTCGGTGGTCAGCATGCCCTTGTAGGTGATGGTGCGGCTGGACAACGACGGGAAATAGAGCCCGACACCTTCGGCTTCGGTGCGATGTTCGATCTGTTTGCGGGCCGGGAAGATGAGCCGGTCCAAGTCGATTCCGGCCGGCCGAACACCATCGGCCCTCGGCGGGGCACTGATGAAGACCTGTTCGAAAGCCGGCATCACATCCAATGCCATTTGGCCGATTCCGGCCGAGCGCGGCACCGTCGGTACCAGTCGCCAACCCAGAAGCTCCAGACCCTCCGCCGCCAGTACCTCTTCGACGATCTTCTTGGCCGCGGCCTTGGCGCTCGTCTCCGGAGGCAGGAAGGCGATGCCGGCGGCAAAGGCGCAGCCCTTGCTGCCCTCCGGAGCCGATGGTAGGTCGAAGTCGACAACGGCCCGAAACAATTCCTCGGGAATCTGGATCAAAATGCCGGCGCCATCGCCAACCGCCGGGTCGGCGCCGGCAGCGCCGCGATGCTCCAGGTTGATCAGCGCCGTAATGCCGTCGGCAACGATGCGGTGGCTGCGGCGACCCAAGATATCGACCACGGCAGCCACGCCGCAGGAGTCCTGCTCGAAGGATGGATCGTAGAGCCCCTGTGGGGCCGGGATTGCCGAGAAGAGCACGGTGCACCTTCCGTCGTCATCGGCACTACCGCAAAATACCGGTGGCAGTGAAGTGGACGCCGCTGATCCCCACCAGGCAGCGGTGGTCAACACGGCGGAGTGTGCCACTGCCGGGGGGCGATGTTTGGTGTTTCGCCGGCAACAGGTGGCGCATATTGGGCGGCGTACGCAACAGGTTCTTCTGTGCGTCGTCCGCAAGCGGGGAAAAAACTTAGCAGGACGACGATGGCCTCGCTGCGCAGAGATTACCAGGGTGTTGCGACCCCGGCTGACGCCTACTTCTGAGTGGGTGATCCGGTCCCAGGTGGATCGGCAGCCTCGACGGTGTCGACAACGGAATCTGAATCGTCCACGGCGGAATCACCAGAATTTTTACTGAGATCGATACCGGAGTCGGTGGAGTCTTCGACCGTATTTTCGGCTTCGCGCTCGGCCCGGCCGGCCGTTCCGAGCAAAAGCGCCGGATCTTCCCGACCCACCCCACGTCGCAGGATGAGGAACACCACCGCGCCCAGGAATACGACGATCGATGTCACGACATTGATGCGCAGACCGAACACCGTATTTGCCGGGTCGATCCGCAGGGATTCGATCCATCCGCGCCCCAGGGTGTAGCCGGCAACGTACAGGGCGAATACTCGACCACCGCCGAGACGGAATTTCTTGTCCGCCCAGAGCACCAGTGCGACCACACCGAGATTCCACAGGATCTCGTACAGGAACGTCGGATGATAGGTGCCGCAGAGGACCTGCGGCACCGCTTCGATGTAACTGGGGTCGAATTCGCAATTTTGACTCAGCGGAACGACGCCCGGCACCCCACCCGGCGTGCGGACGTATACCTCCAGCGCCCAGGGCACGGTGGTTTCGCTACCGAAGAGTTCCTGATTGAAGTAGTTACCGAGCCGGCCGATTGCCTGGGCCAGGATCAGACCGGGAGCGATCGAATCTGCGTAGGAGCTCAGCGGCACCCCGTAGCGCCGGCAACCCAGCCAGGCCCCGACCGCACCGAGCGCCACCGCCCCCCAGATTCCAAGACCACCCTCCCAGATGGCGAATGCTCGCCACGGGTTGCGGTTTTCGCCGAAGTAGAGCTGATTATCGGTAATGACGTGATAAAGCCGACCGCCGACAATGCCGAACGGCACCGCGAATACCGAGATATCGGTAATCATTCCGGGGCGGCCACCACGAGCGACAAAGCGGCGGTTTCCCCAGAGGATGGCGACCACGATGCCAACGATGATGCAGACGGCGTAGGCCCGAAGCGGAAGCGGACCGATCTCCCAGACGCCCTGGGCGGGGCTGGGGATGAACGCCAGATTGGCCACCGTCACCGGCTCAGGACCGTCCGGCTCTCCCGAACACCGGCGGCCAGCTCGCCGGCCAACCGTTGGACCGCTCCGGCGCCATCGGGCACGGCCGAGGTGAAGGCAGATCCGACGATGACCGCGTCGGCGAAAGCACCGACTTCGGCGGCTTGAGCCGGGGTGCGGATCCCCAATCCGACTCCGATCGGCATATCGGTCAGCGCGCGGCAGCGGGCAACCAGTTCCGGGGCGGCCGACGACACGGCGTCCCTTGCGCCGGTGACCCCCATGGTGGAGGCGGCGTAGAGGAATCCACGGCCGGCCGCTGCGGTCAGGGCGATCCGCTCGTTCGGCGATGACGGCGCGACCAGGAAGATGGGGTCGATGCCGAATTTGTCGCAGCCGGCCAACCAGTTCCCGGCTTCGTCGACGATGAGATCCGGGGTGATCACGCCAAGTCCGCCGGCCGCGGCCAGATCGCGGGCAAAGGCGTGCTCACCGTAGGCCAATACCGGGTTGAAGTAGGTCATCACCACCGCGCGGCCACCACGGGCCGAGATGCCCTCGACGATGCCGAAGATGTCAGAGAGGCGAAAGCCGTTGCTGCGAGCTGTTTCTGCCGCTGCTTGGATCACACCGCCGTCCATCACCGGGTCGGAGAACGGCAACCCAACCTCGACCAGATCGCAGCCGCCGTCGATCAGGGCGGCAAACATGTCGTGAGATTCGGCGAGGGTGGGAAAACTCGCCAGCAGGTAACCCACCAGCGCAGCCCGGTTTTCCGCTGCCACGCTGTGGAACATCGGTTGCAAACGGGAGGATCCAGTGGTCATGACCGAGCTTCTTCTTTCTGAGTTTGCGGCTCGTTGAGTCCGAAGTACTCCATCGCAGTTTCCATGTCCTTGTCGCCGCGACCGGAGAGATTGACCAGAACGATCCCACCGGGACCGATTTCGCGGGCCAGATCAATGGCTCCGGAGACGGCATGGGCCGATTCCACCGCCGGAATGATGCCCTCGGTGCGGGACAGCAGTTTGAACGCCTCCATCGCGGCCCTGTCGGTAACCGGGCGGAACTCGGCCCTTCCGATCTGCGCCAGGTGCGAGTGCTCGGGGCCTACCCCCGGGTAGTCCAAACCAGCGGAAATGGAGTGCGACTCGATGATCTGCCCCTCGGTGTCCTGCATGAGATAGGAGCGGGCACCGTGCAGGACGCCGATCTGACCACCGGTGATGGTGGCCGCATGACGCCCCGTTTCGACTCCGTCGCCACCGGCTTCGAATCCGACAAGGCGGGTCTGCGGATCATCGAGGAAGGCGTGAAAGATGCCAATGGCATTGGAGCCACCGCCGACACAGGCCGCCACCGCATCAGGCAACCGGCCGGTCAGCTGCTGAACCTGCATTCTGGCTTCCAGCCCGATGATCCGCTGGAAATCGCGAACCATCACCGGGAACGGGTGCGGTCCGGCGACGGTGCCGAAGAGGTAGTAGGTGTTGTCGGCGTTGGTCACCCAGTCGCGGAATGCCTCGTTGATGGCATCCTTCAGGGTCGCCGACCCGGAACTGACGGAGATGACCTCGGCGCCGAGCAGGCGCATCCGGGCCACATTGAGAGCTTGCCGCTCGGTGTCCACCCGGCCCATGTAGATGACGCAGTCCAACCCGAGCAGTGCGCACGCGGTCGCGGTGGCCACGCCGTGTTGGCCGGCTCCGGTTTCGGCGATGACTCGGGTTTTACCCATTCTTTTGGTGAGAAGTGCCTGCCCGAGAACGTTGTTGATCTTGTGCGAACCGGTGTGATTCAGGTCTTCCCGCTTGAGCAGGATCCGGGCGCCGCCGACGTGTTCGGTGAGACGGATGGCATCGGAGATAGGGCTGGGACGACCGGCGTAGGTCTCGGCGAGTCGGTCCAGTTCGGCGAGGAATTCCGGATCCCGGCGGGCCTTACGATAGGAGTCGGT
>JBBSRY010000076.1:0-7872 GCA_038242595.1 Mycobacteriales bacterium | reverse complement strand
CGTGAACCTGAGATGGGCGATCGGCCTCATCTTTGCCGTGGGTGTCGGATTGGTCATCATTGGGGGCATCAAGTCCATCGCCAAGGTGACCGAGAAGGTCGTCCCCTTCATGGCAGTGCTCTACGTCAGCGCCTGCTTGATCGTCATTTTCGGCAATATCGCTGACATTCCAGCAGCTTTCGGCGAGATCTTCGCCGGCGCGTGGGGCAAGGACGGCTTGGCCGGCGGATTTATCGGCGTGTTGATCGTCGGTTTCCAGCGAGCCGCATTCTCCAACGAGGCCGGAATCGGTTCGGCCTCCATCGCCCACTCGGCCGTGAAGACCAAGGAGCCTGCTACCGAGGGCTTTGTTTCCCTCTTGGAGCCATTCATCGACACCATCGTCATCTGCACGATGACTGCGCTGGCGATCGTGGTAACCGGCGCGTGGAAGACCCCGGGCGCGGCCGAACTCGACGGCGTTGAACTGACCTCATCGGCGTTCGGATCGGTCATCTCCTGGTTCCCGACCGTGTTGGCCTTCGCGGTGATCCTCTTCGCCTTTTCGACCATGATTTCTTGGTCGTATTACGGCATGAAAGCCACCGGCTACCTGTTCGGCGACAGTAAGAAGGCAGAGATCGTCTTCAAAATCGTTTTCTGCGTATTCGTGGTGATCGGCGCCAGTCTGTCCCTCGGCCCGGTCATCGGATTCTCCGATTCGATGATTTTCCTGATGTCGGTCCCCAACATGATTGGCCTGTACCTGCTGGCCAGGGTGGTGAAGAAGCAGGTGATGGGACATCGCGAACGCGTTCGCACCGGCGAGTTCGCCAAGGTCAAGTAATGAGCGCGGGGGTGGTCCGGGATTGACTCGTCCTGGCCACCCCCCATTTGTCACTGCGTGGTTGGGTCGTCAGCAGGTTCTGTTATCGGCTGCGCCGCGACCAGCAGGTCAACAGCACTTTGCTGGGTAGCCGCGCTGACCGACTGGATCGGCCCGGCCCAATGCAAGCCGTACTCGTTGGTGGCGGTGCGGTCGTTTTTGTAGGCGGTATTGGCCTGGTCGGCGAGATAATCGGTGTACGGATGATCTTCCAGCACCATGTTGAGTTCACCAAGATTGCGGACGTAGATGCCCTTGAAACTTGGCCCGTTCACGTCGCACCCGGTTGCTTCGCACTTCTCGGTGAGCACCCCGTCGATGTTGAGAGTCTTCGAGTCGGTCGAGGCATCAGCCAATTCGCGCGCGCGATCCAAATAACTCTGATCACCGGTTCCCTTCGAAAGCGCGATCAGACCGCCCAAGATCACCCCCTGGTTGTAGGTCCAGATCTGGCCCTCGTTGGGTGTGCAGGTGCCGGTATTGAGTCCATCGTTGACAAGCAGGTCCTCGTCGATCATCCCAGTGGAATCCAACCAGTCCCACACTGAGACCGCGCGTTCCAGGTAGACCTCACCGCCCTGCTCCAGACGCTGCGACAGTTGGGCGGCAGCGGAAATGAAAAGCTCGTTGGTGACGGCATTTTTGTACGTGTGTCGAACCGTCCACCACAGTCCCCCACCGCAGTAATCGTCGTGATGACTCCACATGAAGTCGATGGCCCGTTGGGCGGTGCGCAGGTATCGGGTATCGCCGGTCAGGTCGTAGGCGCTGATCCAGGCCAACGCCCACCAACCGGTGTCATCGTTGAAGTCGTTGATGAAGTTTCCCTGAGCTGCGCTGATCTTTTTGGTGTAGGTGTTCTCGACCACCCACAGATAACGCCGGTCCTGCGAGGTGATCATGTAGTTTGTCAGAGCGGTCAGCGCGTTTGCACTGTTCCACCAGCCGGTGGTGGGCCAGATACCGGTGCGTTGGTCGTAGAGTCGGACCAGTGCATCAACAGCTGGTTGTTCCGAGGGAACCTGCACGCTGCAGCTCGTTAGCACCACGCCGGCCAATACGGCCGACAGGGCCCGGGTAATTCGATGAGTTCGCATTTCCCGTCTCACTGTTCGAAGTTTCAACTACACCCACCCTTCGACCACTTGGCGGGGAGCCTGTCATGAAGTCATATTCGATGGCCGCCAAGCTGCGGTCGTTCCTTCTCGGCAACTCTACGGTCTCGCCGTTGGCCGGCATGCGAGCCGCATTGCCGGCCCTGGTCCTCACGTGCGCTCTGCTGGCAGCCTGCACCCCGAGCGGCCCGGCCGATCCGACGGTTTCCGAACCGACCAGTTCCGCCATCACCGTCGATACCTCCGCCGTGCCCACTTCAGTTGTCCCGCCATCTCCGGTCGGAACTTCCCCGGTCCCCACATCCGCTGTCGAAACCACACCGAACACGACAGAGCCGAGCACGACGGAGCCACCACCACTGCCGGAGGGCACGGTGGTTCCATTTCGCACTGTCACTCCCGGCAGCGCCGATGGCAAGAGAATCGGACTACTGGCTCCCTCCGGAGCCGACGCTCTGAGTAATGCCATTGCTGATTCGGTCAAGGATCAGCTCGACCTGGCCGGGGCCGAGGTGATCAGCTGCGATCCGGGTGATGACCCGGCCCTGGTGCTCGATTGCGCTCTTCGCTTGGCCACCCAGCAGGTGGACGGCTGGATCGCACTACAGCCTGGTGACCTCGGTGAGTCCCTCTGCGACGCTGGACCCAAGGATGTGCCGCTGATCGCAATTTCGGCGTCTCCGGCCAGTTGCCAGACTGCCGTTGTCGGTGTGGACCACCAACGGGCCGGTTTCCTGGTCGGAGCCGCGCTGGGAGTTTCGTCCAAGACGATGGCCGACTGCACCTATGACGCATTTGTGATTTTTTCCAACGGCGCTGCGAACATTGTGAGTGACAATCGGGCAGCTGGGATCCGGGCCGGGTTTGCTACCGAATGCCCCGGGCCGATCGTCGATGAGATCCTGCTCGATGCCGGATCTCAGGACCGAGCCTTTACCGAGTTCGCCACCATACTTGCGGGGTTGCCGGAGGATGCGGTGGTCCTGGTTGCGGCCGTCAATGACGCAGCAGCGCTCGGAGCAAGCGCATCGATCCCCGAACTGCGAATTGACCACGTCACGCTGGCCGCAATTGGCGCCGACCAGCAGGCGCGATGCATGATCGTGGCAAACCCCCAATGGATCGGCGACGCGGCCCTGTTCCCGGATAGGTACGGAGAGGTCGCTGTTCCCGCATTATTCGACGCGCTCGACGGGCGAGTGCCTCCCCCTTCGCTCTACGTTGAAACGACTTTCCTCAACGCGAGCAATATCAGCAGCTACTACGACGAAACAGAATGCGCGACCGAGTGATCCGATCGAATATCTCCCGCAGTAGACCGCGTGCTCTGCTGACCCCGCTCATCATCGCCGTCCTCGGGCTGATTTCCGGCGTGGCATTTGCCATCTCGAGCCCCTACTTTCTTTCCGCTGACAATCTGAGCAACCTCCTCAATGATGTTGCCCTGACCGGCATCATCGCCATTCCGGCGACTTTTTTGATCATGAGTGGTCATGTCGATCTGTCCGGCGGTGCGGCGGCGGCGTTTACCGGAATCGTGGTGGCCAGTGCCACGCCGACCTGGGGGCTGCTGAACTCTGTGCTTTTTGCCATTGCCTGCGGTGCCACCATCGGTCTGGTGAACGGGCTACTGGTCACTATCGGCCGGGTGGACAGCTTCGCCGCAACGTTCACCGTGATGTCTTTGATACGCGGACTCGCGTATCTGGTACCGAGTGGGTTGGCCGTCGGCCTGTCCGGTTTTCGCTCACTCGGCAATTCACGCCCGATTCTCGGGCTCTCGTCGGCGACCCTGATCTTCCTCACCCTGGTGGTCCTCGCCGTGGTTTTGTCCCAGACACATTCCGGAATCGCAATTCGTGACCTTGGTTCGCTGCCGTCGACAAACCGACTGGACAAGTGGAAAGAAAGACGCTGGGTCATTCTGCTTTTCGTCATCTCCGGACTCGCTGCCGCCCTGGTGGGGCTGATCAGAACATCACAGCTCGGCACCGGTATCCCGACAGCGGCGATCGGGGTCGAGGTGGTGGTGTTGGCGGCAGTTCTTCTCGGTGGCGGACGGTTGACCGGGGGCCACGGATCGGTGCTGGGCACCGCGCTCGTCGTGGTGGTCATCACGATCATCGACAACGGAATGTCGCTGGCCAACGTCACCGCCTATGCCGGCCAGGTTTTCCACGCGACCCTGCTCCTGACAGCACTGGGCATCGATCGGGTGCGACGGCGCAAACGCCAACTCTTGATTCCGGCGACCCCAGACGTCCCGTGATCTGGCCGGGGTCAGGTGAGGCAGCGCTAAATGCGTGCGCACACGCAAGCATTTAAGCCCAATTGGAAACCAAGCCGTGATGTTGACCGGCCCCAACCGTGGGTTGTTTGCCGGTCCGCACTATCTTTGCGGGCTCTTCTTTACCGCACCCCATCCCAGGGTGAGCAGGTCCAGGGAGACGATCTCTTTGCCGGCCCGGCTGAACTCCTGGAGGGCGCGAGCCACCGAGACGCGGCGGGCGGGCGCAAGTTTGAGAAGGACCTCGGAGATGGCAATACGCCGCCGCTCGGTGATCTCGGCGAATAGTTCCCGGCCGAGCACGGTGGGAAGGAGCCGTACGTGGCGGCGATCGCCCGGATCGCTTCGCCGATCGACAAAACCGGAAGCCACCAGCCCATCACACGCCCTGGTGGCGTTGGATGCGTGCACTCCCATTGCCTTTGCCAGGCCCGAGAGATCCATCTCCTCTTTCGTCACCAGGATCACCAACGCCCGCATTTGCGGCAGCGAAATGGATCGATCCACCACCGCTATGGACTGGGCAGCAATACCTATCAACAATCGAGATGCGGTCAACACCTGATCAACCTGCAGGGCCAACAAATCGCCGGCCGGATCTGTCCCCGTCGTCATCTGTCAATCTTCCCGCAGGGTCAATCCGGAACTGGCTCGCCAGATAACGAAGCAGTCTCAATCACCTCCAATCGTTGCGTTTGCGCACGCAATCTCGGCACGATTGAGGTGACTCGCCCGCTGCGTGCGAACCCATTCGGGGCGACATGCAGTGGGTTTCCCTGGCCGGCGGGTCGCAGGGCGGCCCGCCGGTGCTTCATCGGTGAGGGTCCCGGGGGTGCACATCGACGAGGTAGGCATCCCGAGATGACCAACAGGTGAGATCAGGCCGCACTCCTATTGCAGCCGCACTCCTGTTTTCGACTAGAATCAGCATTTGGTGCGCCGGGAAGTCTGGTCGGCAACGTTATTGTCGACCCTCACTCATGGGAGCCCTGCCATATGCCACCACCATCTGTCCCACAACTTCTTTTCGGCCGCGGCAGTTGGCCGGAGACGGCCAGAATCGCCCAGATCTTGCGGCGCGAGACTGTCGGTGGCGCCTTACTGCTGGCTGCCACCGTCATCGCGTTGGTCTGGGCCAACACCGGGTGGTCGGATTCCTATGCCGCGCTTCGCGATTTCAAAATCGGACCCTCCGCACTGCACCTGGACCTGACCCTTGGTCAATGGGCGGCAGACGGGCTGCTGGCAATCTTCTTCTTTGTTGCCGGTCTTGAACTCAAGCGGGAGTTTGTTGCCGGCGACCTCAGAGACCCCCGCCGCGCTGCCATTCCCATTGCCGCCGCGTTCGGCGGGGTTGCCGTACCCGCAGTGTTCTATGTTCTACTCAACCTGGGAAGGTCAGATGCCCTCCAGGGTTGGGCGATTCCTACCGCGACCGATATCGCTTTCGCCCTGGCGGTTCTCGCGGTGATCAGTACCCACCTACCCAGTGGTCTTCGGACCTTCCTGCTGACTTTGGCCGTGGTCGACGATTTGATCGCGATCTGCATCATTGCGGTGTTCTACACCACCACGCTGTCTCTCACCCCACTGCTGCTGGCGCTGATTCCGTTGGGGCTCTTCGCTTTTCTGGTTCAGAAGCGAGTCCGTTCCTGGTATCTGCTCATCCCGTTGGCTGTCACGACATGGGCGCTGGTGCACGCCTCCGGTATTCACGCCACCGTTGCCGGTGTGCTGCTCGGGTTCATGGTGCCAGTGCTTCGAAGTAAGAAGCACGGCGGGTCAAAGGCCGGACCCGGATTGGCCGAACATTTCGAGCATCGACTTCGACCGCTCTCCTCCGGCTTCGCTGTCCCGGTCTTCGCCTTTTTCTCAGCCGGTGTCACCGTCGGCGGATTGAGCGGATTGGGCGAATCATTGACCGACTCGGTGACGATCGGCATCATCGTGGCCCTGGTTTGCGGCAAGACAATCGGCATCTTCGGTGCGACCTTCCTGGTCGGCAAATTCACCAAAGCCCATCTCGACGATGATCTGACCTGGACCGATGTGTGGGGGCTCTCGATGCTGGCCGGCGTCGGGTTCACCGTGTCACTCCTGATCGGTGAGTTGGCGTTCGGGGTAGGCAGCCCCAGCGACGAGCATGTCAAGGTGGGGGTTTTGATTGGCTCGCTCACGGCTGCCGTGTTGGCCTGCATCGTGCTCGGCCGCCGCAATAAGACCTATCGACGACTGCGCGAGATCGAAGAGCGCGATGACGATAACGACGGCATTCCGGATGTCTATCAACGGTCTTGACTCCCGCGGGTCAACGGCGCCAGATGCGCACCTCGTCCCCCGCTGCGCAGAGGCAGCCGGTGCGGGATGAGGGCCTGCTGGAGTTACACCAGGCGGACGGATTCAGCTGTCGGGCCCAAACCGAGGGTGATCACATCGCCGCGCTGAAGCTGCCGTCCCCGACGAAGTTCCACTTCCCCGTTGACGCTGACCGTCCCGTCGGCAAGTACCTCCTTGGCATCGGCGCCGGAGTCGACCAGGTCGGCGAACTTGAGCAACTGGCCGAGCCGGATTCCACCGTCGGTGATCTGCACCTCGCGTGTTGCGGTACTTTCAGGCACCTGGAACCTCATCCTCGGCCCCAGGGATGACCACACCACCGAGACCTGCGTTGTAGGAATGCAAACGCCAGCTTCCGCCGATCCGATGCAACACCACCCAGTGACAGTTGTTGATCCCGATCAGGTGGCTCCACACAGAATCGGGTAGCTCGAGCAGAAGCCCGGTCAGCCCCACGATCAATCCACCATGCGCGACGAGTAACGCATTTTCGATTTCGCCGGCATCCAGTTCGGTGACAACCTGGTTGGCGCGCTCGGCAACCTGCCAGCGCGATTCACCCTCCGGGGGAGCAGCGTGCGCCGAAGTGGTCCGCCAGTCGGCCCACTCCTTGGACCACCGGGTGATCAACTCATCGTGGGTCAGCCCCTCCCAAAGCCCCATGTGGGTTTCTCTGAGCCGCTTGTCGGTCAGGACTTGTTTGTTGATCAGCTTGCCGACTTCGACCGCGGTGTCATGTGCACGGTCCAGGTCGGAGGCGATAATAATGTCCGGTGCCAACGCGGCAACAGAAGGCGCCGCGGCGACCGCCTGGTAGCGGCCGACCGGGTTCAACGCGATATTGGTGTGACCCTGTAACCGGAGAGCGACATTCCAATCAGTTTGGCCATGTCGCAGCAGAACCAGCCGCTGCAGTGTCATCGCTGAGTCTCGTCGGACTCCTCCGAAGCCGACTCCCCCGAGTCACCGGAGTCGTGATCGTCGAGTCCCGCTGCCTCCAACGCTGCCAATTCGGCGTCCTCATCCTGCGAGAGGGTGCCGGCGCTGCCGCCGTCAAAGTCGGTGACGATGCCGGCGGCCGCGGCCGAGGTCGCGGCCAATGCTTCGCTGGGTAGCGAGTAGTCGGCCGATCCGCTCTGGCCACCTGGCGCGGCGACCATCTGCTCGATGGTCAGGTTGGGTCCGTCCGGACCCTCCTCGTAGGCAAATGTCGGGCAGTCACGCCATAGTCGCTCGAGTGCGTAAAACACCCGCTCCTCCGAATGCTG
>JBBSRY010000075.1:0-7934 GCA_038242595.1 Mycobacteriales bacterium | reverse complement strand
GTGCAGCAGAATCGAGGTGCCTTTGGGTACGTAGGCGTATTTGTGCAGGTCGACGGAGATGCTGGTAACGCCGGGGACGCGGAAATCGAACGCCGGCACCGGTCTGCCCAGACGCTTCCAACTACCCAACACCCAACCACCAATACAGGCATCGACGTGGCACCGCACCTTCACCGCTCGAGCGGCGGCGGCGATCTCGGCGATCGGGTCCATCACCCCATGGGCGTAGGACGGCGCGCTGGCCACCACCAGAACGGTGTCAGGGCCGATGGCCGCCGCCATCTTGGCCGGGTCGACCTGGAAGGTGTCCGGTTCAACCTCGACCACATCAGCAATCACCCCGAAGTAGTGCACCGCCTTGTGGAAGGCCGCATGCACGGTGGACGGCAGCACCATCCGTGGATGTGCGATGTCCGGTCGGGAATCCCGGGCCGCCACCACCGCAAGCAGGCAGGACTCGGTGCCACCGGAGGTGACCAGACCCACCGTTTCTGCATCGCCGCCGAGAAGACCGGCTGCGGTGGCGATCAAGTCACCCTCCATGGCGGCGATGCTGGGGAAGGCGGTCGGGTCGAGACCGTTGACATGGGCGGCTTTGGCGTGGGCCGATGCGGCCAACTGGTCCAACCCGGCTACCCCGGAGTCATACACGTAGGCCAAGGTGCGACCACCGTGGGTCGGCAGGTCGTGGGCCTGAAGGGCGGTGATCTGGTCCAAAATCTCTTGGTCCGTGGTCGATAGGAAGCTCATGTCACCTTCTTGAGAAGTGCCAGCGGCGCGAGCGCGCAGACCGCGGGCAGAATCGAAAAACCAATCAGGGCAGCGGTTCCGGCTGATGCCGGTTGGTTCTCGGCCGCCGTTCCGGACAGATAGCCGCCCAGCCCGAGCACCAAACCGTAGATACCCGGTCCGAGGGCCAACCCGAAGGTCTCCCCCGCGGTCCAGACGCCGGCATAGATACCCGCCCGACGCTCACCGCTGCCTCGTTCGTCAGCGTTGGTGATATCCGGCAGCAGCGCCAGTGGAAAGACCTGCATTCCCGCATAGCCGACACCGATCAGGGCGACTGCGGCAATCACCGGAACCGTGTCACCACCGGTGGTAATCAGGGCCGCTGCAGCCACGCCAAAGATCACCGAGGCGCTGACGTAGCTGCTGCGCTTGCCGAATCGTTTGCCGGCCGACTGCCATAGCGGCATCACCAACAGTGCCGGACCGACAAAACAGGCGAACAACACCGAGGACATCCCCGGCCGCCCCATCACCACCCGCGCCATGTAGTCGACACCGGCCAACATGGTGCCGATCCCCACCGCCTGGACCACAAAGGTCAACCAGAGCCGACGAAAGCTGATGCTCTGCTGCACCGCGCGGTAGACGGCGGCCCAGGAGGTGGCGCTCGGTCGGACTTCTCCGATCGGAGCCTTGCTGGTACCGGCGTACACGGCAAACGCGCCGATAAGGATCAGCAGGCCAATTGCCAGCCCCATCACCCGGTAGCCGCCGTTGCCGCCGACGGCATCGCGAATCAATGGCGCACCGGCCCCGCACACCAGAATGGCCGCGGCCAACACGGCGATTCGGGTTGTCATCAGGGTGGTGCGTTGTTGAGGGTCGTCGGTGATTTCGGCCAGCATCGCGATATACGGAACCTGGAAGAAGGCGAATGCCGTGGCGCAGGCGGCAAAGAACACCACCACCCAGATCACCGCCGGTACCTGGGAAAAGCCAGGATGGGCAAACATTGCAGCGAAACAGATCGCCAGCGCGATGCCACCGAACTTCAGATAGGGGCGCCGGGGACCGGCCGGACCGGTGGTGCGATCGGAGATGCGCCCCACAACCGGGTTGAGCACCACATCCCAGGCCTTGGGTAAAAGCACCAGCAGACCGGCCAAGGCTGCCGGTACCGCGAGGTTGTCCGTCAAATACGGAAGCAGCAGCAAGCCGGGAACTGTGCCGAATGCCCCGGTGGCCAGCGAGCCGAGTGCGTACCCGGACCTCACCCCCAGCATGATCGCCCGAACGCTCAGTCGCCGAGCAGCGCGTCGACGAACGCGCCCGGCTCGAAGGGAGCCAGATCATCGGGCCCTTCACCGAGGCCGACCAGTTTCACCGGCACCCCCAATGCGCGTTGGACGGCGACCACGATGCCACCCTTGGCGGTCCCATCGAGTTTGGTCAGCACGATGCCGGTCACCTTGACCACCTGGGCAAATACCTTGGCCTGCACCATCCCGTTCTGGCCGGTGGTCGCATCGAGCACCAGCAGCACCTCATCGACCTGCGCCTGCTTCTCGATAACCCGCTTGACCTTGCCCAACTCATCCATCAGTCCGGTTTTGGTGTGCAGCCGCCCGGCGGTGTCGATCAATACCGCGTCAACGCCGTCCTCGATGCCCTTCTTGACCGCATCAAAAGCCACCGACGCCGGGTCGGCGCCGTCATGCGATCGAACCACTGTGGCGCCTACCCGTTCGCCCCAGGTCTGCAGTTGGTCAGCCGCTGCGGCTCGGAAGGTGTCAGCGGCGCCGAGTACCACGGTATGACCACTACCCACCAGCACGCGCGCCAGTTTGCCGGTGGTGGTGGTCTTTCCGGTCCCGTTGACTCCGACCACCAGCAGCACCGACGGGCGTCCGTCGTGTGGCAACGCTTTGACCGAGCGGTCCATTGACGGATCCAGCGCTTCCACCATCACCTTGCGCAGCAGAGCACGTGCGTCGGCGGCCGAGGCGATTCCGTGAGTGGCGACCTCATCGCGCAGTTTGTCGGCGATTTCGGTGGCCGCGCCGGTCCCGAGATCGGCCATCAGCAGGGTGTCTTCGATATCGGTCCAGGAATCCTCATCCAGGGTCCCGGTACCGAGTAGTCCGAGGAGCGATTTTCCGAACGCATTCTGCGAGCGCGCCAACCTGCTGCGAAGCCGTCCGAGACGACCGTCGGCCGGCTCGATTTCGTCCAACCCAGGTTCTTGGATGGGCGGCAGGGTTGAGGTCGGTTCGACCCGTTCAACCGGACGATCGACCGGTGCAAAAACCGGCACGGTGGACACCGCTACATCCGGCAGGACGTAGGGCGCCGGTTCTGGTTTTACTTCTTCTGGTTTTACTTCTTCCGGGACTTCTGGGGCTTCTGGCAGCGCGACATCGATGACATCCGGACGTTCGGAATCTCGCGGCACCGAGGCGTCATCACCGACACCCGGCTGCCCATCAATCTCGGTCCGCTCGGCCACCGGGTGTTCGACAGGTGGTTGCACCGGCTCGAGCGCAGGCTCCAATGGCTTGACCACCACCTCGGGTACCGGCTTTGGTTTTGGCGCCACCGCCGTACCGGTGGCCCCGGCCGAGAACGAAATCGAGCCGCCTGCTTTGTAGCCACCCTTCGGCGGTGCCTCGCCGGGCGTGTCCACAGCCTTGGCCGGCGGTGCATCGCGCAACGAGATCCGTCTTTTGCGCGCCACCGTCCAGCCGATGAAGGCGCCGCCGACCAGTAGCACTACCAGTGCAATAACAATCCAAACCCAAGTTTCCACCGGGCTATCCTCCCATCCCCGCAACCGGCCTCAATGCCGTGGCACCGCTGATTGCTTATTTCCGCTGGGCTGACTAGCCGCCGCCCTCAAAGACCCGGTCGACCACCCAACGGGCCCGCCGGCTGGTCCGTCGGTACTCGTCGACGAATTCTCCGGGATCGCCCCCGGCCGGGTAACCCATCGCGCGGGCCACCGCCGCCAGCAGTCGGCCCTGCCGCGGGATCTGATCCTCCGGTTTGCCCTGGACCATCATCAGGACATTGCGCACGTGGGTGGCCTTGAGCCACGCCTCACCCAGAGCGCTCGCGTCTCGGTCGGACAGGAAGCCGGCGTTACGGGCGGCGAGAATGGCGGGTCTGGTCTGCGGGGTTCTGAGTTCGGGCACTGCGGCCGCGTGCTGCAGTTGCAGGAGCTGTACCGTCCACTCCACATCGGACAGTCCACCGCTACCGAGTTTGGTGTGCGTGGTCTTATCGGCCCCGCGTGGGAGCCGTTCGGCGTCGACTCGCGCCTTGATCCGGCGAATCTCGATGACGTCCTGGTGCGAGAGTCCATCGACGGGATAGCGGAAAGGGTCGGCTGCCTGAATGAACTCCTGCCCGAGTGCTTCATCTCCGGCCACCGGCCTTGCCCGCAACAAAGCCTGGCGTTCCCATGGGGCAGCGAACTTGTTCCAATACGCCTTGAAAGAGTCGAGCGTTCGTACCAGCGGGCCATTCTTTCCCTCCGGGCGCAGATCGGCGTCAACCAGCAGTGGCGGGTCCGGCGTCGATCTGCTCAGCAGTCTGGTCATCAGATCGGCCGCGGCCATGGCGGCCGATAACGCCTCGCCCTGCTCGACCCCCGGCAGCGGATCGGCCACGTACATCACATCGGCATCGGAGGAGTACCCCAGTTCGGCCCCACCGAATCGGCCCATCCCGATAATTGCGAATCGAGCGCCGAAGCTACCCCGCTCCTTGGTCACCTGCTTGACCGCCGCGGCGTAGGCCGCCTGCAGAGTCGCCTCGGCGACGAGGCTCAGGCCAACTGTCACGTCTTGAACCCGGATCAACCCGAGCATGTCGCCGCAGGCCAACCGGAGCAATTCGTGGCGGCGCGCCGACCGTGCGGCATCCACTGACTCCTGCGCGGTGCCCCCTCTGGCCGCCCGGCCGAGTAGTGCCGCCGCCACCTGATCCGGCTGTGGCGCCAGCAAATCCTTGTCCTTTACCAACAGAAGCAGTACTTCCGGCGCCCTGGCCAGCAAATCGCCGACCAATCTGGATGATCCGAGCAGCCCGGCCAATCGCTGGGCAATCAATCCTTCGTCCCGCAAAAGCCTGAGATACCAGGGGGTATCGGCCAGCGCCTCGGACACATGCCGATAGGAGAGCAGTCCGCCGTCGGGATCCGGTGATTCCGCGAACGTATCCAGCATGACGGGCAACAGCGTCCGCTGGATCGCCGCGCGTCGGCTCATACCGGTGGTGAGTCCGGCCAGATGTCGCAGCGCCGCTTCGGGTGACCGGAAACCCAATGCTCCCAGGCGATCTGCCGCGGCAGCGGTACTGAGTTGCATTTCCGCACCAGGAACTGCCGCAACGGCGTGCAGCAACGGCCGGTAAAAGAGTTTTTCATGCAGACGCCGGACGGTGGACCCGTGCCTCGCGCGTTCGTTGCTGAAGATTTCGGCCGCATCGCAAGTACCGAAGGCAGTGTATCCGCAGGTGCGCGCCAGCCAGTCCAGGTCACCACGGTCATCGGGAAGCAGATGCGTTCGGCGCAGTCGCTGCAGCTGAATACGATGTTCGGCTCGCCGCAAAAATGTGTAGGCAGCAGACATCTCGGCTCCATCACTGCGCCCGACGTAGCCACCTTGGATCAGCGCCCGTAGCCCCGTCAGGGTGCCGGGGACACGTAGGTCCGAGTCGGATCTGCCATGCACCAATTGAAGTAGTTGCACCGAGAATTCGACATCGCGCAGACCACCGGCGCCGAGTTTGAGTTCCTTCAATTTCAGTGCGTCCGGAATATTGGCCTCCACCCGGCGGCGCATCGCCTGCACATCGTCCACGAACGATTCACGTCCGGCCGCGCTCCACACTCCGGGTGCGGTGATGTCGATAAAAACTCGCCCCAGTTCCGGACTGCCCGCCGCCGGACGGGCCTTGAGAAGTGCCTGGAACTCCCAGGTCTGGGCCCACCTCCGGTAGTAGGCAGCATAACTGGCCGGGGTTCGGACCAACGCCCCTGCGGCGCCTTCAGGTCGGAGCCCGGCGTCCACCTCCCACGCCATCTGACCACAGATTCGCATTGTCTGAGCGGCCAAACTGGTGGCAGTGGCGATCATCTGGATCTCGTTGCGAGGACCTGTTTGCGTAGCGTCGGAAGAGTCGAGGGCCGGGTGGTCAGCAACAAACACGACATCGACATCGGAGATGTAGTTCAACTCGCGGGCGCCGCATTTTCCCAACGCCACAATGGCCAGTTGAGTCGGTGTCGCAGTGGCCGCTAGGGAGGCGGCCGCCACCGAGAGCGCCACTTGTAATGTTGCGTCGGCCAAATCAGAGAGCGCATGACAAACCGCCGGTAGCGCCACGGCGGGCAATGATGCTTCTACGGCCTGCGCCAGATCGTGCGCAGCAATGATCAACAGCTGTGATCGGTAGGCGTTTCTCATGGCCACCACCGCCGCCCCACCGGTGAGGGCTGCTCGCGCCCCGGCGGTCCCGGTGCAGCGCGGAGCTTGCGGATCCACTCCGACGCTGGTTGCCAAGACCTCGTACAGCGTCTTCGCCGGGATCAGGTCGCTGCCCTCGCTTTCCGGCAACAGCAATTTCCAGTCATCCGGCCTTGAGGTCACGTGGTCCGACAACGCCGTCGACGCACCCAGCACGGCCACCAGCCGGCCACGAAATCGGGAGTTGATCCGCAGTTGCTGCACAATCTCCGGCCACTGCGGATTCTCCGATAATTTGGCCAGCCCGTGCAGCGCCAGTTCCGGTCGACCGGCCCGTGACAGTGCGGCCAACAATCCTTCCGAACCCGGTTGCACTCCCTGTTCGTCAAGCAGACCAATTGCTGCCAGATTGGCCTGAACCCGCGGCTCAGAAGACAGTCCATAGCGCAGCATCGAGCGAGAGGCCGGCCGGCTCATGCGGTATGACCGTCCCCGCCGGACAGCATCGGCAGCCGCATTCCCGGTTGCAGTTTGCCACCGGTGAAGTCCACAAAGCGGTGGGTGAAATCGCGCCAGACAACGGCCATCTCATCAGCGGCAACGTCGAGCATGGCGCCCAACCGACCGGTGTGCGGGCGACTCTCGGTGTCGGCCCATTTTCGAAGGTCAGCCGCACTGGTTTCGATGTGGAATTGCAAACCCCAGGCCGCCGGCCCGAGACGCCACGCCTGGTTCTGGTAGCCCGTCGAAGCCAGGAGCAGCACTGCGCCCGGTGGTAGCTTGCTGACGATATCGTAGTGGTAATGCATCACATCGGGGGTCATTGGCAGCGCCGCGAAGAGTGGATCCTCTTGGCTGGCATCACGTTTGGCTGCCAGATAAGCGCCGATCTCTGGTCCGTCGTCCCCTTTGGTCACCGTCCCACCGGTTGCTGCGGCCAGTAATTGAGCACCGAGGCAAATACCCAGTGTCGGAGTCCGGCTGGCCACGGCGGCGGCCAGTAATGCGCGAGTCGCCGGTAGCCAGTCCGCGAGATGGTCGTCATTGGCGCCCATCTCACCGCCCAAGCTGATGATGCCGGCAAAACCGGCGGTACTGGTGGGCACCTGATCCCCCAGGTGCAGGCGACGGTGATCCAGTGTCACTCCGGTTTGGGCCAACCAGTCGCCCATCCGCAACAGCGGATCGCTGGCGTCGTGTTCCAGAATTAGTACGGTCCGGCCGACTCCTGATGGTGTTGTCATATCAGCTCCACTACGACCGGGGTGTGATCGGAAGATCCCTTGCCCTTACGTTCTTCTCGGTCAATAAAAGCATTGTTCACCCGAGCGGCCAATGCCGGCGAGCACAGTGCAAAGTCAATGCGCATCCCTTGCCTTTTGGCGAACCGCAGCTGCTGGTAATCCCAATAGGTATAGACACCGGGCCCGGGGGTATGAGGCCGAACCACATCGGTAAATCCGGCGTCCACCAAGTCGAAATAAGCTTTTCGTTCCTCGGGCGTGACATGCGTCGAGTTGATGAAAAAGTCCACATCCCATACATCTTCATCGGTCGGAGCGATATTGAAGTCACCGCAGAGCGCGATCTGCGCCTGCGGGTCCGCCGCTAGCCAATTAACCCCTTCCGTTCGCAGCCCCTCCAGCCAGGAGAGTTTGTATGCCAAGTGCGGGTCGCCGATTTCACGCCCGTTAGGGATGTACAGACTCCACACGCGTACGCCGCCGCAGGTGG